>NZ_LEKG01000071.1:0-34406 GCF_001029515.1 Micromonospora sp. RV43
AGCAGTGACCTGACCGAAGCACCAGACGGCGGCGGGGACCTTGGGTCCTCGCCGCCGTCTGGTGCTTCGGTCAGGTCACTGCTTGAGCATGTTGTCCAGCAGCAGGGCGCAGCGGATCAGGCCGAGGTGGCTGTACGCCTGCGGGTGGTTGCCCAGCCCGCGCTCGGCCAGCGGGTCGTACTGCTCCGGCAGCAGCCCGGTCGGCCCGGCCGTGTCGACCATCTGGGTGAACAGCTCCTCGGCATCGCTGCGGCGGCCGGTGCGCAGGTACGCCTCGATCAGCCACGACGTGCAGATGTGGAAGCCGCCCTCCCGGCCGGGCAGGCCGTCGTCCCAGTGGTACCGGTAGACGACCGGACCGCTGCGCAACTCCGCCTCGATCTTGAGCACGGTGGAGAGGAAACGCGGGTCGTCGCCGGCGAGCAGCCCGGAGATGCCGATCCACAGTGACGAGGCGTCCATCTCCTCGTACCCGTAGGCGACGCTGTACGCCTCGGCCTCCGGGTGCCAGCCGTGCTCCAGCACGTTCGAGGCGATCCGGTCGCGCAGCTCGACCCACTCGGGCCGGTCCTCGCCGCCGTGGCGGCGTACGACGTGCAGCGCGCGGTCCACCGTCATCCAGAGCATGACCTTGGAGAAGACGTGGTGCCGCGGGGGGAGGCGGGCCTCCCAGATGCCGTGGTCGGGCTCGTGCCAGCGGCGGCGTACCGCCTCGACCATGTTCTCCAGCACCCGCCACTCGTCGTCGCGGATCGAGCCACGGGCGTCGGCCACCGCCGCGATCAGGTCCGCGACCGGGCCGAAGACGTCGAGCTGGAGCTGGTGGTTGGCGAGGTTGCCGACGCGTACCGGCCGGGAGCCGGCGTAGCCGGGCAGCGTGTCGATGACCGCCTCGGCGCCCAGTTCGAAGCCGTCCACCGTGTAGAGCGGGTGCAGCCGCTCCGGGTGCCCGCCGGTGCGCTCGACCACGCCGTCGATCCAGCGCAGCAGCCCTTCGGCCTCCTCGGTCGAGCCGAGGTCGACCAGCGCGCGGGCGGTCATCGCGGCGTCCCGCAGCCAGCAGTAGCGGTAGTCCCAGTTGCGGACACCGCCCAGTTCCTCCGGCAGCGACGTGGTGGCCGCGGCGAGGATCGAGCCGGTCGGTTCGTGGCAGAGGCCGCGCAGCGTCAGCGCGCTGCGGGCGACCAGGTCCCGGGCGGTCGCGGGCAGCCGCAGCGAGGCCACCCAGTCCTTCCAGGGCTGCTCCGCGGCGGCCTGCCGCTCGTGCAGCGGCAGCCGGTGCGGTTCCAGGCTCTGCGTGCCGAAGCGCAGCTCCAGCACCACCTGGCCACCGGCGGCGGACAGGTCGACCACCGCCTTCGCGGTCTCGTAGCCGGCGTCGTTGGTGACCTCCCACTCGACGCCGGGGGAGTGCAGCGCGACCGGCTCGTTGGAGCCGAGCACCAGCAGGCCGTCGTCGAGCGGCTGGAGCTGCACCGCCACCTGACCGAACTCGGGGCGCGGCGCGAACTCGACCCGGGCCCGCCCGGTGCCGCTGAGCACCCGGACCAGTGTCGAGTCGCCGCTGACCACTGCGGGGTCGTCCGGCGTGGTCTCCCGTACCGGCAGGTCGAGCCAGTCGGTCACGGTCAGGCCGGACCAGCGGGTCTCGACCGTCATCGTGTTGCTGCGGTAGCGCTGGCCCAGCGGGATGCCGCCCCGCTCCGGGCCGACCGTGAAATGCCCGGCCGGGCTGCCGCCGACCAGGTCGGCGAAGATCGCCGCCGAGTCCGGCTTCGGGTGGCACAGCCAGGTGATCTTGGCTTCCGGTGTGACGAGCGCGACGGTACGGCCGTTGGCGAGCATCGAGTGCCGCTCGATCGGCACCGCCCGCTCGCCGAACAGCCAGTGCCGCCGCGTCTCCAGCAGCAGCCCGAGCGCCCGGGCCGCCTCGATCGGCTCGGCCACCCGGTAGTCGGCCCGGGTCTCCCCGGGACCGATCTTGATGCCGACGTCCGGCCCGGTCAGGTTGCCGAAGGCGTTCTCGTCGGTGACGTCGTCGCCGATGAACAGCACCGCGCTCGCGGCGAGCTGGGTGCGGAGCTGGTCGACGGCGGTGCCCTTGTTGGTGACGACCACCGACAGCTCGATGACCTCCTTGCCCTGGGTGACTGTCACGCCCTCCCAGGTCGCGGGGCCGTTGCGGACCGCCTCGACGGCCCGGGCGGCGACGTGCGGGTCGACACCGCGGGTGTGCACTGCGACGCTGGCCGGCTTGCGTTCCAGGCGGATGCCCGGGTGCTCGGCGGCGATCTCGCGCAGCGCCTCGCGGAGCCGGTGCCGGACCGCGATCAGCTCGGGGGTGAGCCGCTCGACGAAGCCGATGTCGAACTCCGAGCCGTGGCTGCCGACGAGGTGCACCTCACTGGGCAGCCGGGAGAGTGTGGCCAGGTCGCGCAGCGCCCGGCCGGAGACGACGGCGACGCTCGTCTGCGGCAGCGCGGCGAGCGCGCGTACGGCCGCCACCGACTCGGGCAGCGGCACTGCCTTGCTGGGGTCCTCGACGATCGGCGCCAGCGTGCCGTCGTAGTCGCAGGCGACCAGGAGTTGCGGAACCCGGGCGATACGGCCGATGGCGGCACGCAGTTCGGGATCCAGCACGCCGCCGTGGGCGGCGGCGGGGGCGGGCGAGGTCACGCAGCCTCCGTATCGGGGACGCCGAGCTCGCTGAGGAACGACTTGGCCCAGTGGCCCACGTCGTGGCTGCGCAGATGGCGCTGCATGACGCGCATCCGGCGGCGGGCTTCGGGCTTTTCGACATGCACGGCCCGCAGCAACGCGTCCTTCACCGCGTCCGGGTCGTGCGGATTACACAGGAACGCCTGGCGCAGCTCTGTCGCGGCGCCGGCGAACTCACTGAGCACGAGCGCGCCGCCCTGGTCGGCGCGCGATGCGACGTACTCCTTGGCCACCAGATTCATTCCGTCTCGCAGCGGGGTCACCATCATCACGTCGGCCGCGACGTACATCGCGGCCAGTTCGGAGCGACTGTACGACTGATGCAGATAATGCACTGCAGGCACGCCGACCCGGCCGAATTCACCATTGATCCGGCCAACCTCGCGTTCCACCTTCACCCGAAGTGCCTGGTAGTGCTCCACGCGCTCGCGGCTGGGCGTGGCGACCTGCACCATAACCGCGTCCGGAACTGTCAACTTTCCGTCAGCGAGGAGTTCTCGGAAGGCCTTCAGCCGGAGTTCGATGCCCTTGGTGTAGTCGAGCCGGTCGACGCCCAGGATGATCGTCTTCGGGTTGCCCAGCTCCTCGCGGATCTGCTTGGCCCGGGCCTGGATCGCGGGGTCCTCGGCCAGCCGCTCCATCTCCTTGGTGTCGATCGAGATGGGGAACGCGCCAGCCTTCACCTGCCGGCCGTCGACCTGGATCATCTGGCCCTCGTAGCGCAGGCCGAGCAGGTGCCGGGCCAGCCGGACGAAGTTCTGCGCCGCCAGGCGCTGCTGGAAGCCGACCAGGTCCGCGCCGAGCAGTCCACGGAGGATCTCGGTGCGGAACGGCATCTGCATGAACAGCTCGATCGGCGGGAACGGGATGTGCAGGAAGAAGCCGATCCGCAGGTCCGGCCGCAGCTCGCGGAGCATCGCCGGCACGAGCTGGAGCTGGTAGTCCTGGACCCAGACCGTCGCGCCCTCGGCGGCCACGTCCGCCGCGGCCTCCGCGAACCGGGCGTTCACCAGCCGGTACGCCTCGCGCCAGCGCCGCTTGTAGGCGGGCGTCTCCACCGCGTCGTGGTAGAGCGGCCAGATCGTCGCGTTCGACTGGCCCTCGTAGTAGCGCTCCAGCTCCTCGGCGCTCAACGGCACCGGGTGCAGCCGGATGCCCTCCAGGTCGAACGGCTCGGGCGCGGCGCCGGTGCCGCCGGCCCACCCCACCCAGGTGCCCTGGTGCTCGGCCAGCACCGGGTGCAGCGCGGTCACCAGCCCGCCGGGGCTGCGCCGCCACTGCCGCCCCTCGGGTGTGCTCACCTCGTCGACCGGCAGACGGTTGGCCACTACGACAAAGGAGCTACGGACGGTCACGATCGGCCACCTCCGGGTACTGACGGGTCCACCGCGATGAGCGTACTGAGCGTAGCTGCGGCGTCTGATCCCCCGTGCCGGAGTTACCTACCCGTCCCAGAACCGCCGAACCCAACGCGTGATCTTGTCTACACCCGGGGCCGCAGTTCTGCTCTTCCCGGTCGTACCGGAGACGTCCACGAGTGCTACCGGTGTCGGCGACGAGGCTCGCCGCCGTACCCCTGGGGTGGGGTGATGTGGGCGTGGCGGTCCGTACCTGTCAGGATTGACGGCGGCGTGCGCGCGGCCGGCTCCCGGCCGGCGGCGGCAGGCGGAGATCGACGCCCGCGCCCCGCACCCGACAAGCCCGCGATCGCAACCGACGGAGGTAGCCCGCACCGTGGCCCAGTTCATCTACGTCCTGGACAAGGCGCGCAAGGCGCACGGCGACAAGGTCGTGCTCGACAACGTGACGCTGAACTTCCTGCCGGGTGTCAAGATCGGGGTGGTCGGTCCGAACGGCGCCGGTAAGTCCAGCCTCCTCAAGATCATGGCAGGGCTCGACCGGCCGAGCAACGGCGAGGCCCGGCTCATGCCCGGCTACTCCGTCGGCATGCTCGCGCAGGAGCCGCCGCTCAACGAGGAGAAGACGGTCCTCGGCAACGTCGAGGAGGCGGTCGCCGAGACCAAGGCCAAGCTGGAGCGGTTCAACGCCATCGCCGAGCAGATGGCCACCGACTACTCCGACGAGCTGATGGAGGAGATGGGCAAGCTCCAGGAGGAGCTGGACGCCGCCGACGCGTGGGACATCGACTCCAAGCTCGAACTGGCAATGGACGCGCTGCGCTGCCCGCCGCCGGACGCCGACGTCACCCAGCTCTCCGGTGGTGAGCGCCGCCGGGTGGCGCTGTGCAAGCTGCTGCTGGAGGCGCCGGACCTGCTGCTGCTCGACGAGCCCACCAACCACCTGGACGCGGAGAGCGTGCAGTGGCTGGAGCAGCACCTGGCGAAGTACGCCGGCACCGTCCTGGCGATCACCCACGACCGGTACTTCCTGGACAACGTGGCCAACTGGATCCTGGAGCTGGACCGCGGCCGGGCCTACCCGTACGAGGGCAACTACTCCACCTACCTGGAGAAGAAGGCCGCCCGGCTCTCCGTCGAGGGACGCCGCGACGCCAAGATGAAGAAGCGGCTGTCCGAGGAACTGGAGTGGGTCCGCTCGAACGCCAAGGCGCGGCAGACCAAGTCCAAGGCCCGCCTGGACCGCTACGACGAGATGGCCGCCGAGGCGGAGAAGACCCGGAAGCTGGACTTCGAGGAGATCCAGATCCCGCCGGGCCCGCGTCTGGGCAACACGGTCATCGAGGCGCAGAACCTCACCAAGGCGTTCGGTGACCGGGTGCTGATCGACGACCTGTCGTTCTCGCTGCCCCGCAACGGCATCGTCGGCATCATCGGCCCGAACGGCGTCGGCAAGACCACGCTGTTCAAGACCATCGTCGGGCTGGAGCAGCCGACCGGCGGCTCGGTCCGGGTCGGCGAGACCGTCTCGCTGTCGTACGTCGACCAGAACCGGCAGGGCCTGGACGGCGACAAGACCGTCTGGGAGGTCGTCTCCGACGGGCTGGACCACCTCATGGTGGGCAAGGTCGAGATGCCGTCCCGGGCGTACATCGCCGCGTTCGGCTTCAAGGGGCCGGACCAGCAGAAGCCGACCAAGGTGCTCTCCGGCGGCGAGCGCAACCGGCTCAACCTGGCGCTGACGCTCAAGATCGGCGGCAACGTGATCCTGCTCGACGAGCCGACGAACGACCTGGACGTGGAGACGCTGTCCAGCCTGGAGAACGCGCTGTTGGAGTTCCCCGGCTGCGCCGTGGTCATCTCCCACGACCGGATGTTCCTGGACCGGGTCGCCACGCACATCCTGGCCTGGGAGGGCGACGACCAGAACCCGGCGAAGTGGTTCTGGTTCGAGGGCAACTTCGAGGCGTACGAGAAGAACAAGGTCGACCGGCTCGGCGCCGAGGCGGCCCGTCCGCACCGGGTGACCTACCGCAAGCTCACCCGCGACTGACCGGGGCCGACCCTTGTCTGACCGGTTCGTCTACCACTGCGCGCTGCGCTGGTCCGACCTGGACGCGTACGGCCACGTCAACAACGCCCGCTTCCTCACGCTCTACGAGGAGGCCCGGGTGGCGATGATGTTCGCCGGCGGCCGGGCGTGGGGAGTGGGCTCGTTCGCCGACGGTGTGGTCATCCGCCGGCACGAGGTCGACTACCTGCGCCCGGTCGACTACGCGCTCGGCCGGGCCAGCGCGGAGGCCGCCCCGACGGTACGGATCGAGCTGTGGGTGGACCAGATCAGGGCCGCCTCCTTCTCGGTCGCGTACGAGCTGTACGACGGCGACACGCTGGCCGGCACCGCCCGGTCGCTGCTGGTGCCGTTCGACCTGACGGCGCAGCGCCCGCGCCGGATCTCGCCGGAGGAGCGGGCGTTCCTGCTCCGCTACGCGCCGGGGCTGAGCGGATGACCGGGCACGGGTTGACCGGGACGGCCGACGCCGGGGCCTTCCTGGCCCGGCTGGTCCGGTTCGACCCGGCCACGCTGGTCCGGCTGCGGCCGGTGCCCGGGGCGGGCCGTACCGCCCTCTGGGCGCGTCTGCCGTGGGGGGTGCTCGTGGTCCGAACCGTGCCCGGCACCGCTCCCGGGGACGTCACGGTCGCCGCGGGGGAGCTGCTGGCCGAACTCTCCGCCGGGGGCGCCGCGCTTCCGGTACGCCGGGACGACGGCTGGCGGTGGCAGCTCCCACCGGCCGCGAGCCGGGCGGTGGAGGCGCTGCCCGGCGCCGAACTGCTCCGGATCGCGGAGGCGGCGGCCGGGACGCTGCGCGAGGCGGCCACGCACGGCGTGGCGGGCCGCGCGGTCGGGCAGCGGGTGCTGCGGGACGCGCTGCTGGACCACGTCGCCGTGGTGGTGACCCCGGACGAGGCGCCTCGCACACCCGTCGAGGTGTCGCAGCGGCTGGTGCAGGCCCTGGTCCGGATGGGTTTCCTCGGCGCGGGCGCGGACGACGTTCAGGTGCGTACGGCTGGTCGATGGGTCGGACTCGTCGGACCGTTCGGGGCGGCCTGGTCGCGTACCGTCGCCGATCTTGCACTCAGGCCGACGGTAGGTCATCCGAACGGATGACCCCGCTTCGTCCTTCCGGGTTGGGGCGGTCGTTGGGGGGATGCCTCACGCCGTCTGTCCGGGTACCGTCCATCCTCGGATCCAACGCACCGTAGGCGTCCGGATCCGCTGGGGAGTGAGGTGCGCGAGCGATGCCGTGGTGGTCATGGCGCCCTGGTCCCGCCGCTGGCGGGGAGCCGGAGACTCGAAGCGGGACCACAGTGGATGACACCATCCGGGTCGGCCCACCGACCCCTCGCCAGCCGGGGGACGACGTGGCGCCACCTGAGCGGCCGGTCCTCGCGGACATGCCGGCCACCGTCGCGCCGGTCACCCTGAGCCGGGTCTGCGACGCGCTCGACCTGCTCGACGTCCGCTATCTGGCCGACGGTGACGGCAACCTGCTGGCCATGTGGGAGCGGCACGCCGTGCTCGTCGCGCTGGAGGGCCCGGACGACGAGATCCTGGTGATGCGGGCCCGCCCGCACGCGACGGTCCCGCCGGACTGGGCCGACCGGGCCTACCGCGTCGTGAACGAGTGGAACCACACCCGGCGCTTCTGCAAGGCGTACATCGGCGACCCGACCGAGCGCGGTCAGCTTCCGATCTACGCCGAGTTGCAGGTCCCGCTCGGCGCCGGCGCCCACGACGCGCTGCTCGTCGAGATGCTCGACTGCGGTGCCGCGGTCGCCGTCACGTTCGTCGACTGGCTGCACGACGAGGGCGCCCTGCTCTGAGCCGGGCTCAGCCCGCGGCCGGGTCCTCCATCACGTTCACCATGAAGTAGGCGGCCCGCTCCAGGTAGTCCCAGAGCGCGGCGGCGAGCTGCGGCGGCAGGTCGAGCGTGTCCACCGCCCGGCGCATGTGGTGCAGCCAGGCGTCCCGCTCGGCCGCGCCGATCCGGAACGGGGCGTGCCGCATCCGCAGCCGCGGGTGGCCGCGCTGCTCGGAGTAGGTGTGCGGTCCGCCCCAGTACTGGATGAGGAACAGGGTCAGCCGGTCCGCCGCCGGGCCCAGGTCCTCCTCCGGGTACATCGGCCGCAGCAGCGGGTCGTCGGCCACACCGGCGTAGAACTCGTCCACCAGCTTGCGGAAGGCCGGTTCACCGCCGATCGCCTCGAAGAGGGTCATCGACTCGCCTGGGGAAGTCACGCTTCCATCCTGCCAGGTGCGGCCCGGCACCCGCGCCCGCCCGCCGGGCGGCGCGGATCACGTCACCGCGTGCCGGTGTCGCCCGTGCTCGCGGTTCCGGTCACCGGACGCGGGGCCGGGCGCGTGCGCGTGCGCCGGCCCGCCACCGGCCGCCGACTCGGCGCGGGCGGCCGCGACGGCCTCGTGGATCACCTGTGGCCGGGGCCAGGCGAGCGCCGCGACCGTCATGATCAGCACACCGGCGGCGCTCCAGACGCCGACCACCGACGGGACCGAGAACCGCTCCGCGAGCGCGCCCGTGACCAGCACCGCGGCACCCTGGATGATCTGCGTGCCGCTGGCCATGACGCCGAACGCCCGGGCCCGGAAGCCGTCCGGCAGCGCCTGCACGAACAGGCCGTTGGCGACCGGGACGAGCCCGGCGACGGCGAAACCGCACCCCCCGGCCAGCAGCGCCACCACCGTCGGCGGCGGGTTGAACAACGCGGGTACGAGTGTCGCCGGCGCGATGATCATCAACGGTCGCATCAGCGTCAGCCGCCGCTCCGGGCCGACGAGCCGGCTGATGGTCAGCCCGCCGAGGATGTAGCCGACCGGGACGGCGGCCATGATCAGCCCCTGCGCGGTGCCGGCGTCCATCCGGCCGTCGGTCCGGTCGGCGGCCCAGCCCGCTGCCAGTCCCTCGGGGACGATCGAGAAGAGCATCGCGCTGAACACCAGCACCGCGATGGCGCGCAGCACCGGCCGCTCGAAGACGATCCGGAAGCCCTGGACGGTCTCCCGCAGCAGGTGGCTGCGGTGCACCTCGGACATCGCCGGTGGCCGCTCGCGCACGCCGAAGCGGACCAGCGCGGCCGACACGGCGAAGGTCACGGCGTTGACGAGCAGCGCGGTGTTCGGGTTGAGCGCCGCCACCGTGGCGCCGATCAGGTAACCGACGACCTGGGCGGCCTGGCCGGCGCTGGTGAACGCGGCCAGGCCCACGACCAGCCGGTCGCCGGTCAGGAGGTGCGGCATCAGCGCCGACCGCGCCGCCTGGCTCGGCGGGTTCGCGAGCGTGGCCAGGAAGATCAGCGCGAAGATCGACCAGGTCGGCATCCAGGGCATCGCGACCAGCGCCATCAGCGCCATCCGGAGGAGGTCGCAGACGACCATGACCCGGCGGTAGTTGTGCCGCTCGGCGAGCGCGGAGAGCAGCGGGCCGCCGACCAGCCAGGGAAGGTAGCTGGCGGCGAACGCGGCGGCGGAGAGCGCGACCGAATCGGTCTCGCGCAGCACGAGCACTGTGACCGCGGCGCGGGCCAGGTAGTCGCCCACCCAGGAGAGGGTGTTGGCGGCGAAGATGGCGCGGAACTCCGACTGACCGAAGACGTCCCGGAAGGTGGCCGGGGCCTCCCGGGCGGGTCGCGCGTCGGACACCGTCGCCTCCATCGTTCCTGGTCGACCACTTGTGATGGCCCGACCGGGAACCGTCGTCAGATCAACCGATCAGCGAGGACACGAGCACGCCCCCCGGTGGAGCGTGTGCACCGGATTCTGCCCGATCGTCTGACAACTGGCTAGGGCGAACGGATTGATCGTCGCATCTCCGACTGAACGAACGGACGATACCCGAGGGGCCGCGCGGTGCGGAACCCCGGAAATCGTCCGGCTCGTCCGGCGACTCAGGTGGGTCCGCCGGTGCCCGTACCCTCGGCGGCGGGCGGCGCCGGTGGCTGGACCGGCAGGCCCGGGAACAGCCGTGCGGCCGCGATCTGCGCGACGATGCCGGAGTTCTCCAGCGCCTCCGCGAGGCGGCGGCGCAGCTCGCGGCCGACCGCGAACTGCCCGTCCGCGGTGGTCTTGACGACGGTACGGATCACCGCGCCGTCGACTGTCATCTGCTCGACGCCGAGGACCTCCGGCTCCTCCACGATGCTCGGCGCCAGCTCCGGGTCCAGCGCCACCGACGCCGCCGCGGTGCGCAGCACGGCGGTGGCCTCCTCGGTGCCGGCGAACCCGATCGGCAGGTCGACCACGACGAGCGCCCAGCCCTGGCTCTTGTTCCCGACGCGGACGATCTCGCCGTTGCGGATGTACCAGAGCACGCCGCGGCCGTCCCGGACCGTGGTGACCCGCAGCCCCACCGCCTCGACCACGCCTGTGGCCTCGCCCAGGTCGACCGTGTCGCCGACGCCGTACTGGTCCTCGATCAGCATGAACAGGCCGGCGATCAGGTCCTTGACCAGGCTCTGCGCGCCGAAGCCGAGCGCCACGCCGGCGATGCCCGCGCTCGCCAGCAGCGGGGCCAGGTCGAAGCTGAACTCCTTGAGCACCATCAGCAGCGCGATGCCGAAGACGAACGCGGTGACCATGCTGCGCAGCACCGACCCGATCGCCTCGGCCCGCTGCCGCCGCCGCTCCGGCACGAACTGGTCCGGGTCGAGCGAGGCGCTGGGGATCCGCTCGCGCAGCGGGCGGAGCATGGTCGGCACCGCGCCGTCGGTGGTGGTCCGCACCAGCCGGTTGATGGTCCGGTGCAGCGCCCACCGGGCGGCCACCGCGAGCAGCAGGATCAGCGCCACCCGCAGCGGCTTGAACAGGATCCAGTAGCTGCTCTCGGCGAACCAGGCGGAGTTCGTCACTCGGTACACCCACTCGCATGAGCTGCTGCCCTGGCAGTCCGGCTTCCGGTCGGAGACGGCGGCCAGCACGGCGGAGATCAGGTCGGAGACGTTCACTCTGCTTTCGTACCGCACGCCTGGCGGGCGGCGGACACCGCCACCTCGGCGAAGTGTCGCTACCCGGGGGGTAGCCCCGGATTAGTACGTGCAATCCGGGGCGCGATCAGGGACTATTGGCGCAACGGACGTCGGTGATCCGGCCGGCGTCGGAGCCGTCCCGCGCTGTCCGCGGGGCGGTTCCGACGCAGACGAGGCGGGAGCGACTGGACCGGGAGGGTGAGCGCGATGCCTGACATACGACCCACGGCGGGCTCCGGTGCACTCGTTCTCAACGCCACCTACGAGCCCCTGTGCGTCGTGTCGGTGCGTCGTGCCGCGATCCTCGTCCTCTCCGCCAAGGCGGTCTGCGTCGCCGACGGCGAGGGCATCCTGCACAGCGCGCGCAACGCGTTACCGGTGCCCTCGGTGGTGCGCCTGACCCGCTACGTCCGGGTGCCGTACCGCACCCACGTCGGGTTGTCCCGGCGGGCCGTGTTCGCCCGCGACGGGTGGCGGTGCGCGTACTGCCGGGGGCCGGCCGAGACCATCGACCACGTCTTCCCGCGCAGCCGGGGCGGCCGGCACGCCTGGGAGAACGTGGTCGCCGCGTGCGCGCGGTGCAACCACACCAAAGGCGACAAGACGCCCGCCGAGCTGGGCTGGCGGCTGCACCACCTGCCGGCCGCGCCCAAAGGAGCCGCGTGGCGGGTGCTCGGGCACCGCGCCCCCGACCCGCGCTGGGCGGACTGGCTCGACCTGCGCGAACCCGAGCCCGAGGCGGCCTGACCGGCTCGCTCAGCGCGCCTTGACCAGCGCGGCGTAGACGACCAGGTTGTCCGCGTACCCGGTCTCGCCGCCCACCCAGCGCCCGCCGCACGTGATCAGCCGCAGGTTGGGCCGGCTGAAGTCGCCGTAGACGTCCTCCACAGGCAGCTTCTCCTTGCCGTACCGCTCGATCGAGGTCACCTCGAACACCGCCACCGACCGGTCCTCGCGGGTCACCTCGATCCGGTCGCCGTCGTCCAGCTCCTTCAGTCCGTGGAAGACGGCCGGACCGGTGGTGGTGTCGACGTGCCCGACGAGCACGGCCGGTCCGTACTGGCCGGGGGTGGGGCCCTGGTCGTACCAGCCGACCTCGCCTGCGCGCTCCACGTCCGGCACCGCGATGCTGCCGTCCGGCGCGATGCCGACCCGGTGCACCGGCGCGCGCAGGTTCAGCTTGCCGATGCTCAGGTCCGTCGGCGGGCTGGCCGGCAGCACCGGGAACTTCTTCGGCGGCGGACGCAGGCCGGCGACGATCCGGTCCGGCAGCACGCTGACCCCGGTCACCCGTTCCACGCCGAGCATGGCCACGATCAGCGCCATCACGCTCGCCACCACGAGCACCGGGACGCCGGGGCTGCGGCTCGGGGCGTACCGGCGGGTGGTGGTCCGTCCGGCGCGGGCCTCGACCGGCCGGGACTGCGGGTCGGCGGTGGCGACGCTGGCCGAGAACGCGTGCCCGGCGACGTGGGCGAACCGGCGCGCGGCCCGGGACGTCAGCCGCAGCGCGACCCGGAGTCGGCCGGCGCGCTCCGGCGACCGGCGGCCGGGACGGGCGGCGGCGCGGCGGGTGCGGTCCGCCGCCGGGCCGGTACGGTCCCGGCGGCGCGATGAGCGGGCCATTGCGGCACCTCTCGTCAGACGCGGCCGCCGGGCTTGCGGCGGGCACTCACACCGGCCACCACTGCCACCGCGACCAGGCCGCCGACCAGCAGCAGCGAGCCCGTGCCCCGGCTACCCGCGGTGCCACCGCCGCCGGTCGCCGGCCCCTTGCTCGGCTGCGCCATGTTGAGCACTGTGAGCATGGTCGAGGCGGTGTTGCCGTTGGAGCAGTCCAGGTTCACCGGGTAGTCGCCGGGCGCCTTGTTGCCGGGCACGGTGACCGAGCCGGTGAGGAAGCCGTTGTCGGACCGCAGCGTCACCCGCCCGAAGGCGTCCGAGGTGACCTGCGCCTGGCGGTTGTTGCTGTTGTCGCAGCCGGCCCGCAGGTTGACCCGGGAACCGGCCTGGACGCTGTTCGGCGTCACCTCGATGAACACGCTCTCCCCGGCCCGGGCCGGCGGCGCGGTGGTCAGGACGAACGCCGCGACCAGGCCGAGCAGGCCCAACAGGGACGACAACGCACGATGTGACACGAGCCCTCGCATGGTTCCCCCCTCCCGGCGCGACGATGCGCCGGACCACTGACGGGCAGCGGCGCCTGCTTTCCCGGAGGGCGGGGGTAGCTAACGGGGCGCCTTGACCACGGGGTGCCAGGCCAGCGGGGTGGACAGCACCATCGTGCTGGACGGCTGCCCGTACGGCGCGAGACGGTCGATGACCTCCTCGAACTCGCCCATGTTCGTGGCGGCGACCTTGAGCATGCTGCACGCGTCCCCGGTGATCCGGTGGATCTCCATGATCTCCGGCCAGCCCGCGACGTCGGGGTCGTTGAGGATGCAGCGCGCGCCGTAGCAGGACATCCGGATCAGCGCGAGCACTGTGCGCCCGGCCCGGGTGAGGTCGACGTGGGCGTGGTAGCCGGTGATCACACCGGCTTCCTCCAGCCGCCGTACCCGCTCGGCCACAGCGGGCGGCGACAGGTGGACCCGGCGGGACAACTCGCTGTACGAGAGCCGGGCGTCGGCCTGGAGCTCGCGCAGCAGCGCCCAGTCCATGTCGTCCACGCGCGGACCTTCCTTCCGTAAAGACAGCGACGCGAGATGGTTTCGGTTCGCGAAGTGAGACCACCATACCGCCGTTGAACAGGCATTCCATTCGGCCGTCCACCAGCGGGATCATGACTTCTACCCCGCGCACGGACGGAGAATGACTGTGGAACAGACGACGGCGGTGCGCCCGGTAACCCCCCAGGAACGGGCGGCTCGGGCGGCGCGCAACGGCGGCGAGCCGACGCTGGAGTTCGCCGACCGCGTGCCGTACGACGCGTACGTACGGGCCAGCACACTGCACCGGCTCCAGGAGCCGCTCAGCGACGACCCGGGCGAGATGTCCTTCCTGATGGTCAGCCAGATCATGGAGCTGTACTTCGGCCTGACCTGCCACGAGCTGCGGCACGCCAAGCGCGAGCTGCGCGAGGACCGGATCTGGGAGGCCCTGCCTCCGCTGCGCCGCGCCGCCCTGCACCTGGAGGGCCTCAACGCCGCCTGGCACGGCCTGCGCTGGATGAGCCCGGCCGACTTCAACCGCTTCCGCGACCGGCTCGGCGAGGGCTCCGGCTTCCAGTCCGCCATGTACCGGCAGTTGGAGTTCCTGCTCGGCCTGCGCGACCGGGCGCTGATCCGCCCGTTCCGCCGGCAGACCGAGGTGTACGACGAGCTGACCGCCGCGCTCGCCACGCCGAGCCTCTGGGACGAGGTGGTGGCGCTGCTGGCCCGCAAGGGCTTCGACGTGCCGGCCGAACTGCTGTCGCGGGACGTGAACGCCGAGCACGAGGGACACCCGGCGATCGAGGCGGCCTGGGTCCGGATCTACGGCGACAACGGCCCGGACAACCACCTGCGCCTGCTCGGCGACGCGCTGACCGAGATCGCCGAGGAGTTCGGCGACTGGCGCTGGAACCACGTCAAGGCCGTCCAGCGCACGATGGGCGCCAAGGTCGGCAGCGGTGGTTCCGCCGGACTGGCATGGTTGCAGCGCAGCATGGCCCGGGTGGTCTTCCCGGAGCTGTGGTCGGCCCGCACCGCGATGTGACGAGAGAGAACAGCATGCACACCCCCGAGAACGAAGCCCTCCGCCGCGACGCCGCCGACCCCGGCCACCGGCACCTGTTCCACATCCCACCCGCCGACGGCGGGCGCTACCCCGACACGGCGTACCTGGCGGGCAACTCGCTCGGCCTGCAGCCCCGGGCCACCCGGGACGAACTCCTCGCCGACCTGGACGCCTGGAGTCGCCTCGGCGTCGAGGGGCACCTGGAGTCGGAGCGCCCCTGGCTGCCGTACCACGAGCTGCTGACCGCACCGGCCGCCCGCCTGGTCGGCGCGCTGCCCGCGGAGACCGTGGTGATGAACTCCCTCACCGTGAACCTGCACCTGCTGATGGTCAGCTTCTACCGGCCGGCCGGCGAGCGCACCCGCATCGTCATCGAGGACAGCGCGTTCCCCTCGGACAGCTACGCCGTGCGCAGCCAGGCCCGCTTCCACGGCCTGGACCCGGACACCACTGTGGTACGCCTCAAGCCGCGCCCCGGCTCGGACACGCTCGGCACCGAGGACGTGCTGGACTTCCTGGCCCGCGAGGGCCACACGGTGGCGCTGCTGATGCTCGGCGGCGTGAACTACCTGACCGGCGAGCTGATGGACATCCCGGCCATCACCGCTGCCGGCCGGGCCGCGGGCGCGGTGGTCGGCTGGGACCTGGCGCACGCCGCCGGCAACGTGCCGCTGGCGCTGCACGACTGGGACGTGGACTTCGCCGCCTGGTGCTCGTACAAGTACCTCAACTCCGGCCCTGGCGCGCTGGGCGGCGTCTTCGTCCACGAGCGGCACCTCGGCGACCCGTCGATCCCGCGCTTCGAGGGCTGGTGGAGCACCGAGGCGGCCACCCGGTTCGAGATGACCCCGGTGTCCCGGCCGCCCGCCACAGTGGAGGCGTGGCAGATCTCCAACCCGCCGATCTTCGCGATGGGCCCGGTGCGTACCTCGCTGGACCTGTTCGACTCCGTCGGCATGCCCGCGCTGCGCGAGCGCAGCCTGCGGCTCACCGCCTGGCTGGAGCAGCTGCTCGACGAGGTGACGCCGGGCCGCCCGCTGACAGTCGTCACCCCGCGCGACCCGGCCCGCCGCGGTTGTCAGCTCTCGGTGCGGATCGGGGTGGGCAGCGCGAACGAGCTGACCAAGCGGCTGCGGCACGAGCACGGCGTGGTCGCCGACGCCCGGGAGCCGGACATCGTCCGATTCGCGCCGGTGCCGCTGTACTCCTCGTACCACGACTGCTGGCGGGTCGCCGAGGCGCTGGCGGCAACGTTTGAGAAGGAGGGCTCGTGAGCGAGCGCGACGAGATCGCCGTGGTCGGCGCCGGGCTGGCCGGCTGTCTGCTGGCCTGCTACCTGGCCCGGCGCGGCTACCCGGTGGCCCTCTACGAGCGGCGGCCCGACCCGCGTACCGGCACCGCCGAGCGGGGCCGGTCGATCAACCTGGCGCTGTCCGAGCGTGGCCTGGACGCGCTGCGCCGCATCGGCCTGGAGGACGAGGTCATGGCGGACGCGCTGCCGATGCGCGGCCGCATGATCCACCCGGTCGAGGGCGAGCCGGAGTTCCAGTCCTACAGCGGATCCGGGGACCGGGCGATCAACTCGATCAGCCGGGGCGCGCTGAACAACGCGCTGCTCGACGCCGCCGCCGCGCTGCCGAATGTGCGCGTCGCGTTCGACCACCGGCTGGTCGGGCTCGACCCGCTCGGCGGCGAGATGACGTTCGAGACCCCGCAGGGCAAGGTCACCGCCACCGCCTCGGTCGTCCTCGGCGCCGACGGCGCCGGCTCCGCGGTGCGTGGGCAACTGCTCGCGTACGGCGGCCTGACCGAGAGCCTGGACTTCCTCGACTACGGCTACAAGGAGCTGACCATCCCGCCGCTGGGCGGGGAGTTCGCGCTCGACCCGGGCGCGCTGCACATCTGGCCGCGCGGCACCTCGATGATGATCGCGCTGCCGAACCCGGACCGCTCCTTCACCTGCACGCTGTTCTGGCCCACCCACGGCACCCGCAGCTTCGCCTCGCTGAGCAGCCCGGCGGCGATCGAGCAGTTCTTCGCCACCCACTACCCGGACCTGGTCCCGCTCGCGCCGAACCTGGTCGACGACTACCAGCACAACCCGGTCGGTGTGCTCGGCACCGTGCGCTGCACGCCGTGGCAGGTGGCAGGCAGGGTCGGCCTGATCGGCGACGCCGCGCACGCCATCGTGCCGTTCTACGGCCAGGGCGCGAACTGCGCGTTCGAGGACGTGGTCGAGCTGGACCGCTGCCTCGACGAGTGCGACGACGAGTGGGCCGCCGCGCTGCCGCTGTTCCAGCACCGCCGCCAGGACAACGCCGAGGCGATCGCCCGGATGGCGCTGGCGAACTTCGTGGAGATGCGGGACAAGGTCGCCTCGCCGGTGTTCCGCACCCGCAAGCAGGTCGAGCACGCGCTGGAGCGCGCGCTGCCCGGCCGCTACGTCTCCCAGTACGAGCTGGTCTCGTTCTCCACCACCCCGTACGCGCAGGTGCGCCGCCGGGTGCGCGCGCAGTACGCGGTGGTCGGCGCGGTAGCGGCCGGCGCGGTCGCGCTGCTGGCCGGCGGTGTCCGCGCGGCGCTGGGGAGGCGGCGATGACGCTCTGGGATCCCCGCCTGATGACCGGCCACGCGCCGGACGGTCCCGGCCTGCTGCGCAACTTCGTCGGCGGCGAGTTCGTCGACGTCGGCAGCCGGTTCACCAAGCGCAGCCCGGTCACCGGCGAGCCGGTGTTCGAGGTGGTCGAGGCGTCCCAGTCGACAGTGGACGACGCGGTCGCCGCGGCCCGGTCGGCGCTGCGCGGCCCGTGGGGCCGGATGGGGGAGCGGGAACGCGCCGAGGTGCTGCGCCGGGTCGCCGACGAGCTGGAGCGGCGCTTCGACGACCTGGTCGCCGCCGAGGTCGCCGACACCGGCAAGGCCATCTCGCAGGCCCGTACGCTCGACATCCCGCGCGGCGCTGCGAACTTCCGGGCGTTCGCCGAGATCGTGGCCACCGCGCCCACCGAGTCGTTCACCACTGTGACCCCGGCCGGGGGCCGGGCGCTGAACTACGCGGTCCGCAAGCCGGTCGGCGTGGTCGCGGTGATCGTGCCGTGGAACCTGCCGCTGCTGCTGCTCACCTGGAAGGTCGCTCCGGCGCTGGCCTGCGGCAACGCCGTGGTGGTCAAGCCCAGCGAGGAGACCCCCGCCTCGGCCACGCTGCTGGCCGAGGTGATGGCCGCGGCGGGCGTGCCCGACGGCGTGTTCAACCTGGTGCACGGCTTCGGCCCCGGCTCGGCCGGCGAGCACCTGACCCGGCACCCGGGCGTGGACGCGATCACGTTCACCGGCGAGTCGGCGACCGGCAGCGCGATCATGCGCGCCGCCGCCGACGGGGTGAAGGCGGTCAGCTTCGAGCTGGGCGGCAAGAACGCCGGCCTGGTGTTCGCCGACGCCGACCTGGACGCGGCGGTCGCCGGTTCGGTGCGGTCCAGCTTCACCAACGGCGGCCAGGTGTGCCTGTGCACCGAGCGCATCTACGTGCAGCGGCCGGTGTTCGAGGAGTTCACCGCGCGGCTGGCCAAGCGCGCCGACGAACTGGCGTACGGCTGGCCGGACGACGAGGCCACGGCGAACATGCCGCTCATCTCGCACGGGCACCGGGACAAGGTGCTCGGCCACTACGCGCTGGCCCGTACCGAGGGCGCCGAGGTGCGCGCCGGTGGGGGCACGCCGCGCTTCGGGGACGCCCGCGACGGCGGGGCGTACGTGCAGCCGACGGTGCTCACCGGCCTGGGGGCGGACGCCCGCACCAACCAGGAGGAGATCTTCGGCCCGGTGGTGCACGTCGCGCCGTTCGACGACGAGGACGAGGCGTTCGCGCTGGCCAACGGCACCGCCTACGGCCTGGCGGCGACGGTGTGGACGCGGGACGTGGGCCGGGCGCACCGGGCCGGCACCCGGCTCGACGCCGGCATCGTCTGGGTGAACACCTGGTTCCTGCGCGACCTGCGCACCCCGTTCGGCGGCGTGAAGGCGTCCGGCGTGGGCCGCGAGGGCGGCGTGCACTCGCTCGACTTCTACTCCGAACTCACCAACGTCTGCGTGGACCTGTCATGAGCGCGCGCGGTGGGCAGAATGGCCGGAATCCCCAGCGACGTAAGCGAGGAGCCGCCATGACCGTGGACATCGAGGCCGCCAACCGGGAACTCGCAGTGGCCCGGCAGGAGGGCAAGCCCTGCCCGCCGCTGCGCGGCCGGCTGCTGCCCGAGGGCGACATCGAGGCCGCGTACCAGGTGCAGCAGGTCTACACCCGGCAACGGCTGGGCAAGGGACACCGCCGCGTCGGCGCGAAGATCGGGCTGACGTCGCGGACCGTGCAGGAGAGCTTCGGCGTCTTCCAGCCCGACTTCGGGGTGCTGTTCGACGACATGGCAGTCGGCGACGGCGTCGAGGTGCCGATCGGCCGGCTGCTCCAGCCGCGGGTGGAGGCGGAGATCGCCTTCGTTCTCGGCGCGGACCTGCCGGACGAGCGGGTCACCACAGTCGACCTGATCCGGGCGGTGGACCACGTGCTGCCGGCCATCGAGATCGTCGACTCGCGGATCGCCGACTGGGACATCTCCATCGTGGACACGGTCGCTGACAACGCCTCCAGTGGGCTGTTCGTGCTCGGCACCGCGCCCCGGCGGCTCGCCGACGTGGACCTGCGGCTGTGCGGCATGGTGCTGGAGCACGCCGGTGAGCCGGTCTCGGTCGGCGCGGGCGCGGCCTGCCTCGGCAATCCGCTGCACGCGTTGCAGTGGCTGGCCGCGACCATGGCCCGGGCGGGCGACCCGCTCAAGGCCGGTGACGTGGTGCTCTCCGGCGCGCTCGGCCCGATGGTGCCGGTCACGCCCGGCGCCGCGTACGAGGCGCGCATCTCCGGGCTCGGCTCGGTGCGTACCTGTTTCTCCTCGGAGGGAACGTCATGACTGTCGGAGTGGCGGTGCTCGGGTCGGGCAACATCGGCACCGACCTGATGATCAAGGTGTTGCGGCTCAGTGAGAGCCTGCGCATGGTGGCGATGGCCGGCATCGACCCGGCCTCGGACGGTCTGGCCCGGGCCCGCCGGCTCGGCGTGACCACCACCGCCGAGGGCGTCGACGGCCTCGTGGCGCTGCCCGAGTTCGCGGACGTCCAGCTCGTCTTCGACGCCACCTCGGCCGGCGCGCACAAGCGTCACGACGAGGTGCTGCGGGCGCACGGCCGTACCGTCGTCGACCTGACGCCCGCGGCGATCGGCCCGTACGTGGTGCCGCCGGTGAACCTCGACGAGCACCTGGGCGAGCCGAACGTCAACATGGTGACCTGCGGCGGCCAGGCCACAGTGCCGATCGTGCACGCGGTCGGCCGGGTCACCCCCGTCGCGTACGGCGAGATCGTCGCCTCGATCGCCTCGAAGTCGGCCGGGCCCGGCACCCGGGCCAACATCGACGAGTTCACCGAGACCACCGCCCGCGCCATCGAGGTGGTCGGCGGCGCCGAGCGCGGCAAGGCCATCATCGTGCTGAACCCGGCCGACCCGCCGCTGCTCATGCGGGACACGGTCTACTGCCTGTGCCCGGACGCCGACGCCGACCGGGGCGCGATCGCCGCCTCGGTGGCCGACATGGTGAAGGCCGTGCAGGAGTACGTGCCCGGCTACCGGCTCAAGCAGGACGTGCAGTTCGACGCCGTGGACACGTACGCGCCGGTGCTGGGCCGGCACTTCACCGGCCTCCAGGTGTCGGTGTTCCTGGAGGTCTCCGGCGCCGGGCACTACCTGCCCGCGTACGCCGGGAACCTGGACATCATGACGTCGGCCGCGCTGCGTACCGCGGAGCGGCTGGTGGCGCTGCGTTCCCCGGAGGTGAGTGCCCGATGACCGACCTCTACATCCAGGACGTGACGCTGCGCGACGGCATGCACGCCGTCGCCCACCGCTACACGGTCGACCAGGTGCGTACCATTGCCGCCGCGCTCGACGCGGCCGGTGTGGCGGCGGTCGAGGTGGCGCACGGCGACGGCCTGGCCGGTTCCAGCGTCAACTACGGGCACGGCGCCGCCGCCGACGCGGACTGGATCGCCGCCGCCGCCGAGGTGCTGACCACCGCGCGGCTCACCACGCTGCTGCTGCCGGGCATCGGCACCATCGCCGACCTGAAGGCGGCGAAGGCGCTCGGCGTGACCAGCGTCCGGATCGCCACCCACTGCACCGAGGCGGACATCTCCGCCCAGCACATCGCCTGGGCCCGGGAGAACGACATGGACGTCTCCGGGTTCCTCATGATGTCGCACCTCAACGACCCGGCCGGGCTGGCCGCGCAGGCCAAGCTGATGGAGTCGTACGGCGCGCACTGCGTCTACGTCACCGACTCCGGCGGCCGGCTGCTGATGTCGGACGTGGCGCAGCGCGTCGACGCGTACCGGCAGGTGCTGGAACCCCAGACGCAGATCGGCATCCACGCGCACCACAACCTGTCGCTGGGTGTGGCGAACAGCGTGCTGGCGGTCGAGCACGGCCGGATCCTCGGCGACGGCCCGCTCGGCTCGCCGTCCGGACGGACCGTCCGGGTGGACGCGTCGCTGGCCGGTATGGGCGCCGGCGCGGGCAACGCGCCGCTGGAGGTGTTCGTGGCGGTCGCCGAGCTGCACGGCTGGAAGCACGGCTGCGACGTGTTCGCGCTGATGGACGCCGCCGACGACCTGGTCCGCCCGTTGCAGGACCGGCCGGTCCAGGTGGACCGGGAGACGCTCTCCCTGGGGTACGCGGGCGTCTACTCCAGCTTCCTGCGCCACGCCGAGCGGGCCTCGGCCAAGTACGGCGTGGACGTCCGCTCGATCCTGGTCGAGCTGGGCCGCCGCCGGATGGTCGGCGGCCAGGAGGACATGATCGTGGACGTGGCACTGGACCTGGCGGGTAGGGAGAACTCATGATCGGGCCGGACATCGCCGGCATCGCGGAGAAGCTGGGCGCGGCGGCCGACGACGCCACCGCGATCCCGCAGCTGGCCGCCGAGACCGGCCTCGACGTCGACGCCGCGTACGCGGTGCAGACCGCGCTGGTCAAGCGCCGCCTCGACCGGGGTGAGCGGCTGGTCGGCCTCAAGATGGGGCTCACCAGCAAGGCCAAGATGGCGCAGGTCGGCGTGGACGAGGTGATCTGGGGCCGGCTGACCGACGTGATGCGGGTGCCCGACGGCGGCGGCGTCGACGTCGGCGACTTCATCCACCCCCGGGTCGAGCCGGAGGTGGCGTTCCTGCTGGACCGGCTGCCCGACCCGGGCGAACCGGTCGGCTCGTTCACCCGTGCCGTCCGCGCGGTCGCCCCGGCGATCGAGCTGATCGACTCCCGGTACGCGAACTTCACCTTCTCGCTGCCGGACGTGATCGCCGACAACACCTCGGCCGCCGCGTTCGTGGTGGGGCCGTGGTCACCGGTGCCGGACGGGCTGGACAACCTCGGCGTGCTGCTGGAGATCGACGGGCGGGTGGCGCAGGTCGGCTCGACCGCTGCCATCCTCGGCGACCCGCGCCGCGCGCTGGACGAGGGGCTGCGGCTGGCCGGCCGGCACGGCCTACGACTGCGCAAGGGCTGGGTGTTCCTGGCCGGCGCGGCCACCGCCGCGGTGCCGCTGCGCCCCGGTGCGCACGTCCGCGCCACTGTGGAGAAGCTGGGTTCCGCCTCGATGAAGGCTCTCTCGTGAGCGCGAGGAGTGAGCCGGGTCTGCGAGCCCCGCAGTCGCGAACGGAAAGCGGCCCGGTGAGCGCGAGGAGTGAGCCGGGTCTGCGAGCCCCGCAGTCGCGAACGGAAAGCGGCCCGGTGAGCGCGAGGAGTGAGCCGGGTCTGCGAGCCCCGCAGTCGCGAACGGAAAGCGGTTCTGCCGTGACCGCCCGGGTGGTGGCCGGGAAGGCCGTGCCGCGGGGCGCGTTCCCGCACGTCAAGGTGGCCGGCGGGTTCGTCTACGTCTCCGGTACGTCGTCGCGCCGGACGGACAACACGTTCGCCGGGGTGTCGGTGGACGAGTTCGGCACCACCGACCTGGACATCCGGGAGCAGACCCGGGCCGTGGTCGAGAACATCCGCGACCTGCTCCGCTCGGTCGGCGCCGACCTGAACGACCTGGTGCAGGTCACCAGCTACCTGGTCAACATGAACGACTTCGGCGGCTACAACGAGGTGTGGGCGGAGTTCTTCGACGCCACCGGGCCGACCCGGACCACAGTCGCCGTGCACCAGCTTCCGCATCCGCATCTGCTGATCGAGATGCAGGCCGTCGCCCTACTTCCGTCGGGAGGTTCCCATGAGTGAGATCGCCGAGCCGTTCAGCTTCTCCGGCTGGATCGGCGAGAACCAGCACCTGCTCAAGCCCCCGGTGGGCAACAAGGAGATGCTGCCCGGCAGCGACGACTTCATCGTCATGGTGGTGGGCGGCCCGAACCAGCGCACGGACTTCCACGTCGACCCGTACGAGGAGTTCTTCTACCAGGTCAAGGGCAACATGCACATCAACCTGATGCTGCCCGAGGGCCCGCGTACGGTGCACGTGCGCGAGGGGCAGATGTGGATGCTGCCGCGCAACACGCCGCACTCGCCGCAGCGTCCCGAGGCCGGCTCGATCGGCATGGTGATCGAGCGGGTCCGCGAGGAGGGCACGCTGGAGAAGTTCCAGTGGTACTGCGGCGAGTGCCACCACAAGGTGCACGAGGTGGAGTTGCAGGTCCGCGACATCGCCGCCGACCTGCCCCCGGTCTTCGCCGCGTTCTACGCCGACGAGAAGGCCCGTACCTGCGACAACTGCGGCGCGCTGCACCCGGGCAAGGGCTGACGCGTGCCGGTCGTGGACGTGCACACGCACGTCGTACCGAAGGGGTGGCCGGACCTCGCCGCGGCGTGCGGCGGGTCCGGCTGGCCCTGGCTGCGGGTGGACTCCGAGCGCGCCGCCATGATCATGGTGGGGGAGACGGAGTTCCGCCCGATCGGCGCGCAGTGCTGGGACGCGCCGACCCGGCTGGCCGACATGGAGGCCGACGGCGTGGACGTGCAGGTCGTCTCGCCCACCCCGGTGTTCTTCAGCTACGACCGACCGGCTGACCAGGCGGTCAAGGTGGCCCGGATCTTCAACGACCTCACGCTGGAGGTCACAGCGGCCGGCAACGGCCGGCTGGTGCCGTTCTGCCAGGTGCCGTTGCAGGACCCGGACGCGGCCTGCGCCGAGCTGGACCGCTGCCTGTCGGCGGGGCACGCCGGCGTGGAGATCGGCAACCACGTCGGCGACCGGGACCTGGACGACGAGGGCATCGTGCAGTTCCTGACCCACTGCGCCGAGGTCGGCGCGCCGGTGTTCGTGCACCCGTGGGACATGCCCGGCGGCCCCCGGCTGGACCGGTGGATGGCCCGCTGGCTGACCGGGATGCCGGCCGAGACGCACCTGTCGGTGCTCGCGCTGATCCTCGGCGGCGTGTTCGACCGGGTGCCGGACACGCTGCGGATCTGCTTCGCGCACGGCGGCGGCAGCTTCCCGTTCTGGCTGGGCCGCGCCGACAACGCCTGGCACCGCCGCGGAGACCTGGTGCGCGGCGCGTCCAGCGCGCCGCCCAGCTCGTACGTCGACAGGTTCCACGTCGACTCGGTGGTCTTCGAGCCGGCCGCGCTGCGGCTGCTCGTGGACACCATGGGCGCCGAGCGGGTGCTGCTCGGCAGCGACTACCCGTACCCGCTGGGGGAGCGGCCGGTCGGCCAGGTGGTGCACCGGGCGGACTTCCTCACCGACGCGCAGCGGGACGCGTTGCTCGGCGGCAACGCGCTGCGGTTCCTCGGGCGGTGACGAACTCCGGGTGCGTCTGCCGAGGGCAGACGCACCCGGAACGGCTCAGGAGTGCGGGCAGGTGTCCCGGTACTCCTCGATCGCGGTGCCGCGAGGCGCCGGGCAGAGGAACTGCTCGTAGCGGGTGTCGTCGTCGACGAACCGCTTGAGCCACGAGATGCTGTATTTCGCGACTGTCACGTTCGGCGAGGTCGGCGCCGAGTGGCTGGCCGCGTTCAACTCCAGGTACGCCTTGTCCAGTGTGGCCGGCAGGCTGGTGTAGAACGGCTCCGAGTGCGACGACACCGGTGCCACCGAGTCGTTCTCGGCGCCGATGACGAGCGTCGGCACGCGTACCGACGACCAGTTCTTCGTCGTGTGCCAGCCGGTCAGCGGGATCGCCGCCTGGAGCGCGGGCCGGGCGTTCGCCGCCGACAGGCTGCCGCCGCCGCCCATCGAGTGCCCCATCACGGCGAGCCGGTTGCGGTCGATCCGGGTACGTACCGCGCTGGTGTTGGTCAGGTAGTCCAGGGCGGCCAGGAGCTGGGTGCCGCGGCTGGCCGGCTGGTCGTAGACGGAGAGGGTGTCGATGGTGATGACCACGAAGCCCTGCGAGGCCAGCCGCGGCCCGAGCCAGGAGACTGCCGACTGGCCGGCGGTGAAGCCGGGGGAGATCGCGACCGCGCCGAACGTGCCCTCGGCGGTGCTGGTCGGGTAGTAGATCGTGCCACCGCGGAAGCCGCTGACGCTCGATGCGGAGACGGTGGTCTGGGCGGTCGCGAACGGGCCCCGGGTGGCCTCGATGGAGGCGGTGGTGGGCGCGGGGCCGCGCTCGTAGGGGTTCGCGGCCAGCGCTGCCGCCGGCCCGCCGTCACCGGCACCGGCCGGGGTCACCGGCAGGGCGGCGAGGCCGGCGGCGGTCAGGGCGAGGGCGAGCAGGGGGCGCAGGGCGCGCGGAAGCCGGGACGGGCGGTCCGGTGTGCCGGGTGCGTGGTGCACGGCGTGCTCCTCGGGGTGGTGGGGCGGCCTTCGATCGACTTTGGTCGATCTCCACATCCTGCGCGTCACGCCCGCCCGGCGGACCATCCCGAACCGGTCATGTCACCCGCATATGGACCGGCCGTCGGACGTGTCGCCCGGCCTCCCGGCCGCCGGACCGGCAGGATGGACGGCATGGCCGAGCCGCACGACCTGACCGCGCTGGAGCAGGCCGCCGCGATCCGCCGGGGCGAGCTGTCCAGCCTGGAACTGGTCGAGCACCACCTGCGCCGGGTCGAAGGGCTCGGCGACACCGTCGGCGCGTTCGTCACAGTCACCGCCGAGCAGGCCCGGAGCGCCGCCCGTGCCGCCGACGCGCTCGCGGCCGAGGGGCGCGGCCCGCTGCACGGGGTGCCGACCGCGATCAAGGACCTCACGCTCACCGCCGGGGTCCGCACCACCTTCGGCTCCGCGGCCTTCGCCCACTTCGTCCCACCCGTCGACGCCGACGTGGTCCGCCTCCTGGCCGACGCCGGCCTGGTCAGCCTCGGCAAGACCACCACCTCCGAACTCGGCTGCTCGCTCTACTCGGAAGGGCTGGTGGCGCCGCCGGCCCGAAACCCGTGGGACCTCGCGTACACCGCGGGCGGGTCCAGCGGCGGCGCGGCAGCCGCGGTCGCCGCCGGGCTGGTGCCGGTGGCGCAGGGCTCCGACGGCGGCGGCTCGCTGCGCATCCCGGCCGCGCTCTGCGGCCTGGTCGGCTACAAGCCCAGCCGGGGCATGGTCTCCGGCGGGCCGCTCGGCTTCGGCGGCTTCGGGCTGCCGGTGAACGGGCCGATCGGCCGCACCGTCGCCGACGTGGCCGCGCTGCTCGACGTGCTCGCCCGCCCGGTGCCCGGCGAGCCGTACCTGCCTCCGGCCGCGCCCGCCGACGGCTACCTCGGCGTCACCCGCGCCGCCCGCGTCACCGGCCCCGGCCGGCTGCGCGTCGGCCGCTTCACCACGCCGATGCTCGCCGACGAACCGGTCCACCCGGACTGCGTGGCCGCCGTCGACCGGGCCGCCGCGCTGCTCACCGACGCCGGCCACGAGGTGGTCGACGTCCCCGCGCCGCTCGGCCCCGAGGCGTGGCCGCTGTTCGAGACCGTCTGGTACGCGCTGGCTGTCACCCCCGTCCCGGCCGGGCGGGAGGGCGACCTGCTGCCACTGACCCGATACCTGCGCGAGCGCGGCGAGGCGCTCGGCGCGGCCCGGCTGATGGCCGCGCTCGGCGAACTCCAGGCGCAGGTACGCCGTGGCGTACGCCGTACCGCCGGGTGTGACCTGCTGCTCTGCCCGACGCTCGCGGCCCCGCAGGCGCCGGTGGGCGCGTTCGCCGCCCTCGAACCGGCAGAGGACTTCGACCGGCAGCGGCGCTTCTCGCCGTACTGCGCGGTCTTCAACGTCACGGGCGATCCGTCCGTTTCGTTACCTCTCGGGCGGACCACCGACGGGCTTCCGGTCGGGGTGCTCCTCACCGGCCGGTACGGCGACGACGCGACACTGCTCGCCACTGCCGCGCAACTGGAGTACCGGAGTGACGGATGGGATCAGCACCCCGCAATCTGGCGGGCCGCCGACTCCGCTAACGTGAACATCACAAGTGACGTGGGGCGCGACCGGTCCTGACCGGCCGACCCGCACCATTCCTGGTCTCTCTTTCCGCCTGGGGGCGTTGGGATTGTCTGTTACCGAGACGTTGGTGGTCTTCGTCGGCATCCCGGCCGCCGCGGTGCTGCTGATCGCCGCCCTGGCGGCCGTCGGCAGCCGCGGCAACGGTGGCGGCGCCAAGCGCTACCGGCCGGGCCGGCCCTTCGACTTCACTCCGGTCTGGTTCCTGGGCCGTCCGGAGCAGCTGGCCGACTCGGCCGGCACGGCGCTGGCCGCCGGGGCGCAGGCGCCGGCGTTGACCAGCCGCAAGCAGGAGCAGGCCGGCCGGGAGGCGCCGGCCGGTGGAACCGGAGGCGCAAGTGACCGTTGGTGAAGCGCGGCCCACGACGGGGACGGGCACCCCGCCCGAGGTGCTGGACGGACCGTTCTCGACCCGTCAGCTGCTCCGCATCGACGAGGCCCTGCGCCTCGCCGACCAGGGCACCGGTCTGGTCTTCTCGGTCTACGTCGGCGGCCTCGACGAGCCGATCCGGGAGCACGCCGAGCGGCTGCACCGCCAGCTCGCCGACCCGGACCGCTCGGTGCTGATCGCGGTGTCGCCCAACCAGCGGCAGCTGGAGATCGTCACCGGCAAGTACGCGCGCAAGCGCATCCCGGACACGTACGCCAAGCTGGCCGCGCTCTCCATGGTGGCCTCCTTCGGCGGCGGCGACCTGGCCGGCGGCATCATCCAGGGCCTCGACCAGCTCGCCAGCCACGCCGGCAAGGGCTGATCCCCGCCCGCACACACGACGAAGCCCGGCCCCGCGTACGCGTGGGCCGGGCTTCGTCGTGTGTGCGGGGCTGGCCCACGACAACGGCCGGGGCCGGCGCGGACTGCCACCCGCGCCGGCCCCGGCCGACGTGCCTCACTCAGGCGCTGCGCGCGTCCCGCTCCCGGGCCTTCAGCGCGCGGACCACGCCGTCGCGGCCCTCGGCGACCAGCCGCCGCAGCGACGCCGGCCGGCCGTCCTGGGCCAGCCACGCGTCGGTGGCCGCGACGGTGTCCTCCTCGACCAGGTGCGCCGGGTAGGCGAGCTGCACGAACTCCTGCGCCGGCTCGCTGTCACGCTGCGCCCACACCTGGTCCACCGTGGCGAAGTACCGCTCCCGGTAGGGCGCGGTCAGCTCGACCTGCGCCGCGTGGGTGAAGCCCTGCAACAGCGCCCGGTTGCGCCAGTTGGGCAGCGCGTCCGGGCCGGTGAGCAGCGCCCACACCGCGGCCTTGTTCTCGACGGTCGGCACCAGCGCGTACGCGTACGCGGCCTCCCGCTCGCCGCTGGCGGTACGGTCGCCGGCCAGCTCCGCGTCCACGTCGGCGGCACCGGCCGCGCCGTTGGCGACCAGCGACTGGAGCACCGTCCAGCGCAGCTCCGTGTCGACGGTCAGCCCCTCCGGCACCCCGTTGCCGTCCAGCCAGCCGCGCAGCGTGGCCAGGTCCTCACCGGAGCGGGCCGACGAGGCGTACGACCGGGCCCAGGCGAGCTGGAAGCCGCTCCCCGGCTCGGCCGCCGCGAGCGCGGTCCGCGCGGTACGGGCCAGGTCGGCCCAGCCGGTCGGCGCCCACGCCGGGTCGGCGTAGAAGGTGAGCGCCGTGGTCGCCTGCCGCAGCGTGGCCGTCACCAGGTTGATGTCGGTCTCGGCGGTCAGCCCGGCCAGCACCAGCGCCACGTAGTCGCGGGCCGACAGCTCGGCGTCGCGGGTCATGTCCCAGGCGGCGGTCCAGCACAGCGCCCGGGCCAGCGACGAGTCGAAGCCGGCGATGTGCTGCACCACAGTGGCCATCGACCGCTCGTCCAGCCGCAGCTTGGCGTACGTGAGGTCCTCGTCGTTGAGCAGCAGCACGTCGGCGGCCGGCTTGCCGTGCAGCTCGGACAGCTCGGTCAGCTCGCCGGTCACGTCCGTCTCGATCAGTTCGCGGCGCACCAGCCGGCCGTCGGTCAGGTCGTACAGGCCGACGCCGATGCGGTGGGTACGCAGCGTCGGGTAGGCCGACGGCGCCTCCTGCCGGACCACCACCCGCTCGTACGTGCCGTCGGCGCCGATGGTCACCTCCGGGCGCAACGTGTTGACCTGCGCGGTCTCCAGCCACTGGGCGGCGAACTTGCGCAGCTCCCGGCCGGAGGCCGCCTCCAGTTCGGACAGCAGGTCGTCGAACGTGGCGTTGCCCCAGGCGTACTTGCCGAAGTAGGCGCGCAGGCCGGCCAGGAACGGCTCCTCGCCCACGTACGCGACGAGCTGCTTGAGCACGCTCGCGCCCTTGGCGTACGTGATGCCGTCGAAGTTGACCTCGACGGCCTCCAGGTCCGGCATCTCGCAGTAGACCGGGTGGGTGGAGGAGAGCTGGTCCTGCCGGTAACCCCAGTTCTTGCGGATCGACAGGAACGTGGTCCAGGCGTCGGTGAAGCGGGTGGCGTGCGTGTTGCACCAGTGGCTGGCCCACTCGGCGAACGACTCGTTGAGCCACAGGTCGTTCCACCAGCGCATGGTGACCAGGTCACCGAACCACATGTGTGCCAGCTCGTGCAGGATCGTGTTGGCGCGCTGCTCGTACTCGAAGTCGGTGACCTGCGAGCGGAAGATGTAGTGCGACTCGGCGTGCGTGACGCAGCCGAAGTTCTCCATCGCGCCGGCGTTGAAGTCCGGCACCCAGAGCTGGTCGTACTTGGGCAGCGGGTAGCGCACCCCGAACTTCTCCTGGAAGAAGTCGAAGCCCTGCGTGGTGATCAGGTGCAGGTCGTCGGCGTCCATGTGCGGGGCCATGCTGGCCCGGCAGAAGTAGCCCATGTCGATGCCGTCGTGGGTGCGCCGCACCTCGTGGTACGGCCCGGCGCAGAGCGCGGTGATGTAGGTGCTCATCCGCTCCGACACGGTGAAGTGCACCGTCTTCAGGCCCTCACCGGCGGCCTCCTCGCGGGCCACCGGCATGTTCGACACGACCCGCCAGTGGTCCGGGACGGTGGCGTGCCAGGTGTAGACGCTCTTCAGGTCGGGCTGGTCGAAGCAGGCGTAGACCTTCTGCGCGTCGGCGGTCTCGAACTGGCTGTAGAGGTAGGTCTCGCCGTCCACCGGGTCGACGGTCCGGTGCAGACCCTGCCCGCTGTTGGAGTAGCCGAAGTCGGCGTCGACCACCAGCACGTTCTCGGCGGCCAGACCGCTGAGCGTGAGTCCCTTCTCGGCGGACCAGCCGGACAGGTCCACCGGCTCGCCGTTGAGTGTGGCCGACCGCACCGATTCGGCGGCTGTCTCGATGAACGTGGTCGCCCCCGGTTCGGCGCAGCGGAACCGGACCTCGGTCACCGAGCGGAACGTGCGACCGGTGGGCTGCACCGCGGTCGACAGGTCAAGGCTGATGTCGTACCCGGTCACCTCGAGCAGGCGGGCCCGCTCCGTCGCCTCGACCTGGGTCAGGTTGCGCACTCCCGGCACTGTTCGTCTCCATCCCACTCGTCTCGCCGCGCCCCGCGGCGCCGGTTCTGCCCGGCCGCTCGTGACGGCCCGTCGAGAACCGAGTCTTCCATGCACGGACCGCTCCCGGTGGTCGAGGTCACGCTCTCATTCCGGTACCGGTCGACGGGGTACGGGGTGAGGATCGGAGGTGACCGCGCCGGGTCCCCGGCGCGACGATGCCGTGAAGGGAAAACACCGTGACCGAACGTGTCACCGCGGACATGTGGTTCGACCCGCTGTGCCCGTGGGCGTGGATCACCTCCCGTTGGCTGCTGGAGGTCGAGCAGGTCCGGGATGTGGACATCCGGTTCCACGTGATGAGCCTGTCCGTGCTCAACGACGGCCGGGAGCTGCCGGAGGAGTACCGGGACCTGATGCGCGACGGCTGGGGCCCGGTGCGGGTGTGCATCGCCGTCGAGCAGGCGCACGGCGCCGAGGCGCTGGCGAAGCTCTACACCGCGATGGGCACCCGGATCCACCTCGGCAAGGAGGGCCTGGGCCGGGACATGCTGGTGGGCGCGCTCACCGAGGTGGGCCTGGACCCGGCGCTCGCCGACGCGGCCGAGTCCACCCAGTACGACGAGGCGCTGCGGGCCAGCCACGAGGCGGGCATGCGGCCGGTCGGCACCGACGTGGGCACCCCGGTGATCCACGCCCCGGGTCCGGACGGCGGGCAGGTCGCCTTCTTCGGCCCGGTGATCACCCCGGCGCCGAAGGGCGAGGCGGCCGGCCGCCTCTGGGACGGCGTGCTGCTCGTCGCCGGCACCCCCGGCTTCTACGAGCTGAAGCGCACCCGGGAGCAGGGCCCCATCTTCGACTGAGGGGTAAGGAAGGGCCCCTTCTTAACGCCTCCGGTAGAGGAAGGGCACCTTCTTAACACCGGCAGCGCGCCCCGAGCCCCGCACCCGCCCGTCACCGGGCCGGTGCGGGGCTCGTTTCACCGGGTGTCCCAGCCGACGGCCCGCGGGGCCGCAACACGGCAGCTCCTGGAGGCGTTCCCATGGCCAAGCACCGCCACATGTCCGACGACGCGCCGCGGCAGGCGACCGAGGACTCCGGTGCGACGTACTGGTCGGTGACCGAGAGCGACTGGCCGGCCGGCCCGGCCGAGGTGGCCGACCTGCTGGCCCCGCCGATCGTGGTCGGCGTGGCCCGGGTGGTGGCCACCTCGCGGATGACACCGCCGGGCGAGACCGGCCGCCCCGGCCGCGCGCCGTCGCGGCCCGGCGCCGCCGCCCACCCGGCCGCCGCGGGGGCGACGACGGTACGCCTCAACGCCGGCTCTCGCCCCGCCCCGGCGCCCCGCCGCCCGACGCCGGGCCGGCACCGCAACTCCACCGCCTGAGCTGCCCTTCCCGGCGTTAAGAAGGGGCCCTTCCTCTACCGGAGGCGTTAAGAGGGGGCCCTTCCTTTCACCTGGTGGTAAGCGGGTGAGTCCGGCGGCGGCGCCGATCGGGGCCCGGGTAGCGTCAGCGGACATGACGGTCGTGCATCCGATCACCCGGGCCTGGATCACCACTGGCGGCACCGGCGCGCAGAACTACGACGAGTTCGCCGACGACGCGGAGATCACCTCCATCGTCGAGGCGAATCCGCACAGCGCCCTGGGCATCGAGATGCCCCACCGGGCGCCCGGCAGCCTCGGGAAGTCCTTCCTCGACGCGCTGCCGGACGCGGTGGCGCGCCTGGCCGAGGCGAAGGCGGACGGCAGCTACACGCCCGCCGAGCAGGTGGTGGTGCTCTACCGGATCAGCGCGCCGGGCGAGGAGAGCGCGTACGGGCTGTGGGCCATGGTCGACACCGACCAGATCTCCACCCGCGCCGACGAGCCGGGTCTGGTGATCCGCAACGAGGACGTGTTCATCGCCAAGGTGCGCGAGCGCGTCGCGCTGGCCGAGGCGCTCGGTCACCTGCTCTCGCCCGTACTCCTGCTCCAGACCGGTAGGGGCGACGAGCTGCACGCCGCGCTCGCGGCGGCGACCGACGCGGCCGGCGCGCCCGCCGCGACGGACGTCGACCAGTCCGGCCGAACGCACGCGATCTGGCTGCTCGGCCCGGGTCCGGCGCAGGACGAGCTGACCGCGCTGGCCGGCGGCGGGGAGCTGGTGGTCGCGGACGGCAACCACCGCAGCCTGGCCGCGCAGACCGGCGTTTTCCCGCGCTTCCTGTCGGTGGTCACCACGCCCGCGTCGGTCGCCATCCAGCCCTACAACCGGCTGGTCAGCGAGCTGACCACCACGCCGGACCAGCTGCTCGACCGGCTGCGCGCGGCGGGCGCGGAGGTCACCCCGGTGGACGGGCCGGTCGACGTGCCGGCCACCGGCGGCGTCGTGCACCTCTACCTCGGCGGCCGGGGGTACGCGGTGACGCTGCCGCACGTCGGCGCCGCCCGGCTGGAGAACCTCGACCACGCGCTCGTCGAGCGCCTGCTGCTGCGCGACGCGCTGGGCCTCGACCCGGGCGACAAGCGGATCACGTACGTGGGCGGCGACTACCCGGCGAGCTGGCTCGTCGGTGAGGTCGACGCCGGCCGGGCCGAGCTGGCGGTGCTCGTCGCGCCGGTGACTGTCGACGACTTCGTCGCGGTGAACCTGGCCCGGGAGAAGATGCCGCGCAAGAGCACCTGGTTCACCCCGAAGGCGCGGGCCGGCCTGGTCGTGGCCGAGCTGCCGCACTGACCGTGTGACGAATCCGCCTCCGGGTCGCCGCCCGCGCGCCGGCCCGGAGGCCGGCCTGTCAGACTGCGCGGTATGCGCGTCTACCTGGGATCCGACCACGCCGGTTTCGAGTTGAAGGTGCACCTCGCCAACCACCTGGCCAAGCAGGGCTACGAGGTGGTCGACGTGGGACCGCACGTCTTCGACCCGGACGACGACTACCCGGCGTTCTGCCTGCACACCGGTGACCGGGTGGTCGGCGACCCGGGCAGCCTCGGCGTGGTGATCGGTGGCTCCGGCAACGGCGAGCAGATCGCCTCGAACAAGGTCGCGGGCGTCCGGGCGGCGCTCGCCTGGAACGTCGACACCGCCCAGCTGGCCCGCGAGCACAACGACGCGAACGTCGTCGCCATCGGCGCCCGGCAGCACACGCTGGACGAGGCCACAGCGCTCGTCGAGGCGTTCCTCACCACGCCGTTCTCCGGCAACCCCCGGCACAGCCGGCGCATCGAGCAGGTGGCCGCCTACGAGCAGAGCCGCCGCCTGCCCGAGCTGCCCGCCTGAGCGGACGCCTCCGGCTCACCGCCCGTTGCGGGGCAGCTCCTCGCGCGGCACCCAGTTGCGGCGGATGAGCACCACGCGCTGCTCGGCCTCGGCGAGGTCGTCCTCGGTGGGGCGGGCGGCGTCCCGTGCCCGCAGCGCGGCCGTCACGCTCACCTGCGACGAACCGGAGCCGACCAGCCCGCGCAGCCCGCGCTCGCCCTCCTCGGCGGGCGCGGCGGCGCGGCGTCCCCGGGGCTCCGGCTCGCCCGGCCGGCCGCCGCGCGGTGACCGGGGTGCCACGTCGTCGTGTACCGGTGTCGTACTGGCAGTGGTGCCGCCGGTGCCCGTGCCGTCGGCACCGGTTCCGGCGGTCTCCGTCGGCGGGGCGGCCTCGCCGTGATGCCGCAGCCGCCGTCGCCGTCGCTCCGCCTCACCCATCCCCCGAC
>NZ_LEKG01000373.1:0-1080 GCF_001029515.1 Micromonospora sp. RV43
ACCGGCAGCGGTCAGAACGGTCTTGCGCAGCAGAGTGGTAGCCATGATGGTTGCCTCCCTGAAGTGGGGGATGACGCGGCAAAGGGGGGATGCCGCGAGGGGGAAAAGTCTTGGGGGTGCCCGTGGAGAGAGGGCTGGCACGCGGGCGGCTCGGAGGGCCTGCTCTACGCGGCTCGGGGATGTAACGACCTGCGGACCGGGGTCATTCCCGCCGACCGTGGCTCACCCGGTCGGGGCGGTACGGCCCGAGGGGGCCTGTCCGGCGGCGTGGCCTCGCGGTTCGGCCCGGTGGATGTAACGACCGGCGGGCCGGGGTCATTCCGTGGCTCTCGGCCGGGGCGACGACCTGGGGGAGGTAACGGCGTCCGGCCGGCGGCCATTCCGGGGGACGGCGGGGTGCCCGTCGTCCGGGGATGTAACGACGACCGGGCCGGGCCGATTCCCTGACCTATCCGGGCGCCCCTGGCGGGCCGGTGCCCGGCGCTCGACCTGGTGCCTGGGCCGTCAGCCATGTACAACGCCTCGCGCCCGCCACCGATTCCACCCCCACGGTGGCACCGACCACAGCCCCGCCAGGCTCAGCGCAGCGAACCGGACACCGCGGACCGAACCACCCGACCGGGTGCCGATGGTCCCGTCCGAGGCGCGGACGGATCCGTCCGAGGTCAGCCTCGACGCCGGTCGTCACAGCTCCACCCCGCCCGCCCACGCGATCTTGCAGTTTGGTGCCCGGCGAACCTCGCAAAGCGGGCATCCCTGGGGCGCCAAGTGCAAGATCGCGTGGGCACGTCGGTCCGTCACCTGTGCCGCACAGGAGCCAAAAGGTGCCGTGCGGGGCTACAAGGCGTCGTTCCCCGCACACTGAGATCGGCAGGCCACATCATGGGAGCCGGGGAGATCTTGGTACGAAAGGGCCCCCATGAGGGCCGTTTCCTACCAAGATCTACGGGCCCGCCTGGGGCGAGGCGGAAGCGGCGTCGCGGCCCGCCTTCCCGGGGCGGTGGACCGGCCGGGACGGGCGGCACGTCGGGGCCGGGGCGGGCGGCCTCACGTCCGGGCTGGGACGGGTCGCCTCACGTC
>NZ_LEKG01000072.1:0-33522 GCF_001029515.1 Micromonospora sp. RV43
GCCGGTGCCGATCTCACCCGGTGCCCCCGCCAAGATCGACGTCATTCCCTCGAAGTGGCCACATCAGCCACCCCCGGACAACACCACCTCCCCGAGCCGGTGCCGACCTCGCCCTCAACGTCCACCCTCGACCAGCAAGATCAACGCCAGCTCCGCGAAGTGGCCGCATCCACCCGCCCCAGATAACGCCACCTCCCCGAACTGGTGCGGACATTGCTCACGCACCCCCACCCCGGACTTCAAGATCAGCACCAGCACGGCGAGGTGGCTGCATCAACCCGCCCGGGACAGCGCCACCTTCCCGAACTGGCGCCGACCTTGCCCGCGATGCCCGCCCGGATCAGCAGGATCAACACCAGACCCCGGAGTGGCCTGAATAGGCCCCGATGCCGCCCGAAGCCAGCAAGATCAACACCAGCTCCGCGAAGTGGCCACATCGACCAGCCCGGGACGGCGCCACCTCCCCGAGCTGCGTTGATCCCACCCGGAACACCCATACGGAATGACCAAGATCAACACCAGTACGCCGAAGTGGCTGCATCGACCGACGCAGGACAGCACCACTTCCCCGAACTGGCGTGGATCTTGCCGACGGGCGCCCACACGACCGCGGCATCGTCGGCACCGGTTTGCCGGGAAGCGGCCCGGACTCCCCGTCAGCAAGATCGACAACCAGTGCGCCGAAGTGGCTGCATCGACCGACGCGGGACAGCACCACTTCCCCGAGCTGGTGTTGATCTTCGGGAGCAGGGAGCAGGGAACGGGGAACGGGGAACGGGGCGACGGAAGGGATCTACTACCGGGGGTAGGATTGACGGGTGACTCGGCTGGGGGACCTTGAGCGTGCGGTGATGGACGTGCTGTGGGACGCGGCGCCCGCCTCGTCGGACGGGGTGACCGTGCGCGAGGTCGCCGACGCCCTGGACGGCCGGGAACTCGCCTACACCACTGTGATGACCGTGCTCGACCGGCTCGCCGGCAAGGGCATGGTGCAGCGCGAGCGGGAGGGCCGCGCCTGGCGGTACCGTCCGGCCGCCACCCGCGAGGCGCACATCGCCCAGCTCATGCTCGAAGCCCTCGACCTCGGTGGCAGCCGGGACGCCGCACTCGTGCGCTTCGCCCGCTCGGTGACCGGCACGGAGGCGGACGTGCTCCGCGCCGCGCTCGGCGCCGAGGCCGGGGCCGCGCTCGGCGCCGAGGCCGGGGCGACTGTCGAGGACGGACCGGCCGGCCGGGTCGAGAACCCCCGGCCCGGCCGGCCGGCGCTCGACGAGGCGACGGACCGGTAGGGCGGCTGCCGTGGCGTACGCCCTGCACTTCGCCGCGATCATCCTGGCCTGCTGGCTGACCGCGCAGGTCCTCGCCGCCGCGCGCTGGACCTGGCGGGCACCCCGGGTGGCGATCATCTGCTGGCAGGCGGTCGGGCTGGCGCTCGGCCTGTCCGCCATGGGGCTGCCGATGGCGCTGGGGCTCGACGCGTACGACCGGGCGACCGGGCACGCGCTGCTGGCGCTGGCCGACGACCTGGCCCACGGCACTCTGCCGGCCGGTGTGGGCGCGGTGCACCTCAGCCTGGTCGGCGTCGGTCTCGGCATCGGCGCGGTGCTGCTCACCACGACGGTCCGCAGCCTGCACGGCGCGGTCCGCGCGCAGCGCCGGCACCGGGAGCTGCTGCACCTGGTGGCCCGGCGTGACCCGACGGTGCCCGGGGCGCTGGTGCTCGACCACCCGAGCGCGGCGGCGTACTGCCTGCCCGGGGTTCGTCCCCGGGTGGTGGTGAGCGCGGGCACGCTCGACCTGCTCGACCCGGCCGAACTGGCGGCGGTGCTCACCCACGAGCGGGCGCACGCCCAGGAGCGGCACGATCTGGTGCTGCTGCCGTTCACCGCGCTGTGCCGGGCGCTGCCCTGGTTCCGGTGGGTGCGGGACGCGCACGCGCGGGTGGCGCTGCTGGTCGAGATGCGTGCCGACGACAAGGCCCGGGAGCTGCACGCGGACGCGCCGCTGGCCGGTGCGCTGCGCCGGTTCGCCGCCGCCGAGCACCGGGTGCAGCCGGCCGGCACGCTCGGACTCGGCGACCGCGACCTCGACGTACGCGTGCAGCGGCTGCTCGTCGCGGACCGCCCGCCGCGGGTGCTCGGCGCGATGGCGCTGGCCGTCGCGGGCACGCTCGTCTCCCTGCCGTTCGCCCTGTTCCTGAGCTGACGTCGCCCCTTACGGGACTTCTCCGGGTTCGCGCGCCCCTATAGGTAGTGAGGCTACGTGTAGGTTGGCTACGACAAGAGAGCCAACCCATGGGAGGACGACAGTGGACCCGCTGCTCCTCGCCCGCCTCCAGTTCACCACCACCACCTCGATCCATTTCCTGTTCGTGGCGGTCACGCTCGGCCTGGTCACGCTCCTGGTCGGGTTGCAGACGGCCGGCTACCTGACCGGCAAGCCGGTGTACGAGCGGCTGACCCGGTTCTGGGGCCAGCTCTACTTGATCAACTACGTGCTCGGCATCGCCACCGGCATCGTCATGGAGTTCCAGTTCGGCCTGAACTGGAGCGGGCTGTCGCGCTACGTCGGGAACGTCTTCGGCGCGCCGCTGGCCATCGAGACGCTGGTGGCGTTCTTCCTGGAGTCCACGTTCCTCGGCATGTGGATCTTCGGGTGGCACCGGCTGCGGCGCGGCGTGCACCTGGCGCTGCTCTGGGGCGTGGCGATCACCGCGTACGCCTCGGCCTTCTGGATCATGGTGGCGAACGCCTGGCTGCAGAACCCGGTCGGGTACGAGGTGCGCGACGGCGTCGCCCACCTCACCGACTTCGGCGCGCTGCTCACCAACCCGACGTTCGGCATGGCGTTCGGCCACGTGATCTCGGCGAGCCTGGTCACCGGCGGGCTGCTGATGGCCGCGGTGAGCGCCTGGCACCTGCTGCGGCGAACCACCGACTACGCGCTGTTCCGCACCTCGCTGCGGCTCGGCCTGGTCACCGCGGCCCTGGCGGTCAGCATGCTCCAGGGCTTCGGCTTCGCCCAGTTCGGCCCGGTCGGGCAGCTCCAGCCGACCAAGTTCGGCGGCGGGCCGGAGCGGGACGCGCTCGTCGCCGACTGGACCGCGCGGTTCGGCCCCGGCGACTGGGAACCGCCGGTGCTGTCGAACGTCGGCCTCGGCTTCATGATCCTGATCGGCTTCACGCTCGGCGCGCTCTGGCTCCTGCTGCCGCTGCTCTGGCGCGACTGGATCATCAGGTTGAAGGCGCCGCTCTGGCTGATCCTGCTCGGCCTGCCGCTGCCCTTCGTGGCGATGCTGCTCGGCTGGATCGCCCGCGAGGTCGGCCGCCAGCCCTGGGCCGCGTACGGGCTGCTGCCCACCGCACAGGCCGTCTCGCCGGTCTCACCGGGGCTGATGCTCGCCTCGCTGATCGGGTTCAGCCTGCTGCTCGGCGCGCTCGCGGTGACCAACTGGGTGCTGCTGGCCCGGCACGCGGCCCGTGGAGCGCAGGACCCCGCGCTCGGCCGCCCGCCCGCGCCCGACAGCGACGCCCACCACCAGCCCGTGTTCGTCTGAGGGAGCCCGCCGTGGAACTCGCCTGGTACGCCCTGCTCGGCCTCTTCTTCGCCACCTACCTCGTGCTCGGCGGCTACGACTACGGCGTCGGCCTGCTGCTGGCCCGACGTGGCCCGGCGCCGGGCAACCGGGCCACGCTCACCGCGCTCGGGCCGTTCTTCCTCGGCAACGAGGTCTGGCTGGTCGCCGCCGTCGGCATCCTGTTCGGCGCGTTCCCCCGGCTGGAGGGCGAACTGCTCTCCGGCTTCTACCCGGCCGTGCTCGCCGCGCTGGCGGGGGTGGTGCTGGTGACCGCCGGGGTGCAGTTGCGCAGCCGCCCGGCCTCCGCCGCCGCCCGCGCCCGCTGGGACCGGGTGGTGGTGGTCGGCTGCGTGCTGGCCGCGCTGGGCTGGGGCGCGGTGCTCGCCGGGCTGCTCCAGGGCGTGCCGTTGAGCGCCGACGGCCACGTGGTCGGTGTCGGTCATCTCGCCGCCCCGTTCGTCGCCGCCGCCGGGCTGGCGCTGCTCGCGCTGGTGGCGGTGCACGGTGCGACGTTCCTCACGCTCCGGCTGCCCGCCGCCGAGGCCCCGGCGCTCGCCCGGCTGGCGAGCGGCCTGGTGCCCGCCGCACTCGTCGCGGTCGGCGCGGCCACCGTCCTGGGTGTGCTCTCCGATCGGGTACGCGCCGCTGTGGCGCGCCCGGCTGTCGCCGTACTCCTGCCGTTGGCGCTCGTGGCGGCGCTGCTGGCGGCCCGCGCGGCGCTGCGGCGGGGCCGGGCCGGGGTGGCCTTCGCGGCGACCGCGACGGCGCTGGCGCTTCCGGCGCCGCTGATCGGGGCCGCGCTCTGGCCCCGGATCCTGGTCTCCACCACCGACCCGGCGGCGTCGCTGACGGTGGCCGAGGCGGCCGCCGGCCGCCCGACGCTGGCGCTGTTGGGATGGCTCGCGTTACCGCTCCTGCCGGCCCTACTAGGCTTTCAGGCGATGTGCTGGTGGGTTTTCCGGGGACGGATCGACGGCAGGGCACCGGTGTACTGGTGAACCGCCGCCCGTTCGACCCGCGTCTGCTGCGTCGGGTCCCCGCGGCCCGGCGCGACCTCGCCGTGCTCGCGGTGCTGGGCGGGCTCACCGCGCTGCTGGTGATCGCCCAGGCCACCGCGCTGGCGACACTGCTGGCGACGGCGTTCGACGGGCGGCTGCACCGGCCGGCGCTCGCCGGGTTCGTGGCCGCTGTCGCCGGGCGGGCGCTGGTGAGCTGGGCGCAGGGCACTGTGGCGGCGCGGGCCGCCGCCACGGTGAAGGCGGCGCTGCGCGCCGACCTGCTCGGCGCGGTCGGCCGGCACGGCCCCACCTGGGTCGCCGGACAGCGGGCCGGGCAGCTCGCCACGCTGGCCGGGCGCGGCCTGGACGCGCTCGACCCCTACTTCACCGGCTACCTGCCGCAGCTCGTGCTGAGCGTCACGGTGCCGGTGGCGGTGCTGGCCCGCATCGTGTTCGCCGACTGGAGCTCGGCGCTGATCATCGCGCTCACTATCCCGCTCATCCCGATCTTCGGCGCGCTGCTCGGCTGGCAGGCGCAGGCCGCCACCGAACGGCAGTGGCGGCGGCTGTCGCTGCTCGGCGGGCACTTCCTCGACATGGTGGCCGGGCTGCCCACGCTGCGCGCGTTCGGCCGGTCCCGGGGGCAGGTCGACGTGGTACGCCGGATGGCCGACGGCCACCGCCAGGCCACCATGAAGACGCTGCGGATCGCGTTCCTGTCCGCGCTGGTGCTGGAGCTGGTCGCCACGCTCTCCGTCGCGCTGGTCGCGGTGCCGGTCGGCATCCGGCTGCTCGGCGGCGGCCTCACGCTCTCCACCGCGCTGCTGGTGCTGCTGCTCACCCCGGAGGCGTACCTGCCGCTGCGGGCCGCGGGCAGCCGGTTCCACGCCAGCATGGAAGGACTCACCGCGCTGGACGAAGCGCTCACGCTCTCCGCCACCGACGCGCCCGCCACGGCCGCGCGGCGCCGTCCGGCGCCGCGCGGCCGTGGTGAGATCCGCTTCGAGGGCGTAACGGTCGCGTACGACCGGACCACAGCGCTGCGCGACGTCACGCTGACCATCCGGCCCGGCGACCGGGTGGCGATCATCGGGCCCAGCGGCGCGGGCAAGAGCACGCTGCTCAACCTGCTGCTCGGCTTCGTCGCACCGACCTCGGGCCGGGTCACGGTCGACGGGGTGGACCTGGCCGGCGTCGACCTCGACGCCTGGCGGCGCGAACTGGCCTGGGTGCCGCAGCGGGCGCACCTGTTCGCCGGGTCGCTCGCCGACAACATCCGCCTCGGCGCGCCGGAGACCCCTGACGCCGCGCTCGCCGCGGCGGTCACCGGCGCCGCGCTCGACGAGGTGGTAGGCGCCCTGCCCGACGGGCTGGACACCCGCCTGGGCGAGCGCGGTCACGGCCTGTCCAGCGGTCAGCGGCAGCGTGTCGCCCTGGCTCGTGCGTTCCTGCGGGACGCGCCGATCGTGCTGCTCGACGAGCCGACAGCGCGGCTGGACAGCGCCAGCGAGGCGGTCGTGCTGGACGCGACCCGGCGGCTGGTCGCCGGACGTACCGCGCTGCTCGTCGCGCACCGGCCCGCGCTGCTCGCCGACGCCGACCGGATCCTGCGCGTCGAGGACGGCCGGGTCACCGAACTGCACCCGACCGCCACCGGACCGGGGGTGCCGCGATGATCCCCGTCTCCCCCACCCGCCCTGTGGTGACCCGGTGACCGCCGCCGACGGCGTGACGCCTGTGGGCCGCGAGCCGGCCGGGCCGACAGCGGTTCCGGTGCCGCCCTCCGGCTCGCCGGAACCGCCCGCGCCCGCCCGGCCCGGCGCGGAACGTGCGGTGCTGCGCCTGGCCCGGCCGTACCTGAGCCGGCTGCTCGGCGCCGGACTGCTCGCCGCCGCCACCGAGTTCGCCGGCCTGGCGCTGATGGCCACCGCCACCTGGCTGCTGATGAGCGCCGCCGGCCGTCCGCCGCTGGACCGGCTGACGGTGGCCATCGTCGCGGTCCGGGCACTGGCGGTCAGCCGGGGCGTGTTCCGGTACACCGAACGGCTCGCCGGGCACGACGCCGTCCTGCGCATGATCACCGACGTACGGGCCCGCGTCTTCGCCACGCTCGCCGCCCGCCGGGAGACCGGCCGGCGTACCGGGGACGCGCTGAGCCGCCTGGTCTCCGACGTGGAGGCGGCCCAGGATCTGCTCCTGCGCGTCCTCGTACCGGGTGCGGCGGCGGCGCTGGTCAGCGTGCTCGCGGTCGGCGTCGCCGCGCTGATCTCGCCACCGGCCGCCGGCGTGCTCGCGCTCGGCCTGCTCGTGGCGGGCGTGGCGCTCCCCACGCTCGCCGCCCGGATCACCCGCCGCGCCGCCGACGAGGTGGCCCCGTTGCGGGGCGCGCTCGCCGTCGACGCGGTCGACCTCACCCACGGCGCCGCCGACCTGGCCGCGTTCGGCGCGACAGGCGCCGCGTTCGCCGCCGCCGACGAGCGGGCCGGACGGCTGGCCCGGCTGGAACGCCGGCTCGCCGCGACCGGCTTCGCGGTGGACGCGCTCGGCGTCCTCGTGGCTGGTCTCACCGCCGCCGCCGTGGTGGTCGTGGCGCTGCGCGCCGAGGTCGGCGGCGTGCTCGTCGGCGTCCTCGCGGTCGGCTCGCTCGCCGCCGTGGAGGTGGCGCTCGCGCTCGTCGCGGCGGCCCGCCAGCGCACCCAGCTGCGGGCCGGGCTGGCCCGGGTCGCCGACCTGCTCACCGAGCCCGGCCCGGCGACCCCACCGGACGCGCCGGAGCCCACTGTCGACGGCCACGACGTGCGGTTCGCCGACGTGACGGTCCGCTACCGGGCCGGCGCCGCCCCCGCCCTGGCCGGATTCGACCTCGACCTGCCGGCCGGCCGACGGGTGGCGGTGGTCGGGCCGAGCGGCGCCGGCAAGAGCACGCTCGCCGCGGTGCTCACCGGCGCGGTACGCCCCGACACCGGCCGCGTCACCGCCGGCGGCGTGCCGGTGTCCGAGATCCCGGCCGAGCACCTGCCCCGGGTGGTCGGCGGCCTGCTCGCCGAGGCGTACGTCTTCCACGCCACGGTCAAGGAGAACCTGCTCCTCGGCCGGCCGGACGCCACCGAGGCGGACCTGGTCGCCGCGACCCGGGCGGCCGGACTGCTCGACTGGGTACGCGAACAGCCAGACGGCTGGGACACGGTGGTCGGCGAGCAGGGCGGGCAGCTCTCCGGCGGGCAGCGGCAGCGGCTCGCGCTGGCCCGCGCGCTGCTGGCCGCCCCACCGGTGCTGGTGCTCGACGAGCCGACCGAGGGGCTCGACCCGGCGGCCGCCGACGCGGTGCTGGACTCCACGCTCGCCGCCACCCCGGCCGGGCACTCGGTGCTGCTGATCAGCCACCGGCTCAGCGGCCTCGCCGGGTTCGACGAGATCGTGGTGCTCGAAGGCGGCCGGGTGGTGCAGCGCGGCCGGCACGACGAGCTGGTGGCGCGCCCCGGCTGGTACCGGGAGCAGTGGCTGCGCCAGGAGGCGGCCGAGCGCGGCTACCTGGCGATCACGCCCTGACGCCCGGCCGATCGGGGTTTTCCCTGACGCGGGTGTCGCCCGCCGGTGGCAGGCTAATCCGCATGCGAGTGCATGAGGAGGCAGTGGTCGACCGCCGGCTGCACGAGTTGTCCACGCGGTTGCACGGGCCGAACCGGCTCAAGGCCGACCTGCTGACCGAGGCGCGGCACGCGCTGGAGGACGCCGTCGAGGCGTACCGGGAAGGGGGCCTGCCGCGCGCGGAGGCGCAGCGGCGGGCGGTCGCCGAGTTCGGCAGCGACGCCCATCTCGTGCCGGGTTTCCAGGCCGAGCTGGCGGTCGGCGCGCTGCGCGGGCTGGCGCTGCGCACGCTCGTGGTGGCGGTGGTGCTCATCGCCGCCGGTGACCTGACCTGGCAGGGGTCGAGCTGGAGCGACGGTCCGCCCCCGCCACAGAGCTACCTGCTGCTCTCCGCCGCGCTGAACGGCATCTGGGGCGTGGTCGCCGCGCTGGCGCTGGTCGCGCTGCTGGTCGGCCCGCTGGTCGCCCGGTGGGGTTCACCGCGGCTCGTCCGCCCGGCGCGGCTGATCGGTTTCGGTCTGACCGGCAGCCTGCTGCTCGGCGCGGTCGCCGGGGGCGCGCTGTTCGGCTGGTCGATCGGGCTGTGGGACGCCGCGCTCACCTGGCCGCCCCTGGTCATCGGGATGGTGGTGGTCTCGGCGGCCTGGTTCGCGCTGGCCCGGGCGGCCCGCTGCTGGGTGCTCGCCGACCGCCGGCTGGCCGGCTGAGCGGCCGCCCCTCGGCCTTGCTGCTCGGGCGTCCGGCTGCCCGCTCGAGGGCCGGACTGCCGCCGCGGTCAGGCCGGCGCGGTGGGTGGCTCGTCCGCGCCGAGGAACCGTCCGACGGTGGCGCTGAACTCGCGCCAGCCGGCCCGCTCCCCCGCCAGCGCCCGGCCGCCGGCATCGGTCAGCTCGTAGGTGCGGCGCTCCCGGCCGTTCACAGTGCTCCAGGTGCTCGCCACCAGCCCGGCCCGCTCCAGCCGGCGCAGAGCCGGATAGATGGTGCCGGTGGGCAGATCCAGCGTGCCGCCGCTGCGCGCACGCAACGCCTCGATGATCGCGTAGCCGTGCAGCGCGCCCCGTTCCAGCACGGCGAGCAGCAGCGCGTCCAGGTGTCCGTGCAGCGCCTGCGCCTTCATGCGTAGCAACGCTACTTGTCGCGCCGCCGCGACGCCAAGGGGTGCGACTCCCGGTCGGAACCGTCGCCCACTAGGGTATGTGCGCAGAGTCACTCGGCGGCGCGACGCCGTCGGGTGGGCAACCCGAACGCACACGGAGGTCAGCGTGGCCCGCCAGTCGCCCCAACGGCCCGACGCCGACGAGCCCGAGCTCGACGACACCGACGCCGCCGCCGCGGCCGACGAGGTCGAGGAGGACCGCCCGCCGGCCGACCGCGCGCTCTGGGACGAGGTGCGGATCGACCCGGTGGAGATCGCCCTGCCCGCCGGCACCGGCTTCACGCTGCGGGCGTACCGGCAGGCGCGCGAGCTGACCCCGACCGACGTCGCCGAGCGCGACCAGGACGACCCGTTCCTGGCCCGCCGTCAGGTCGTCGAGACCGAGGAGGACGAGGAGGTGGTGATCCTCGACGAGGAGTTCGCCGCCCTCTCCGCCGAGGAGGACGACGAGGACGAGGAGAAGGACGCCAAGTCCCGCCGCAAGGGCAAGGCCGACGCCTCGGACGACGAGAAGGCCGAGGCCGACGAGGACGACGCCGAGGACGACGAGGACGAGGACGAGGCGGGCGACGAGGAGGTGCCGGTCTTCCTCACCCACAAGGGCCGGCTCCTGCTGTTCAAGACGCCGGAGTCATTGGTCACTTTCATCCGTTCCGGTGCGCCCAACGACCTGTCCCAGCTGGACAGTTGGAATGAACTGTCCGAACGGCTGGAGCCGGCCGACATCGCCCCGCTGGACGAGGACACGTACGAGCTCGACCTGGTGGTGGAGAACCTGCGCGGCGGCCACGACGCGTGGGACCACGAGCTGCTCATCGAAGCCGGTGAGATCGCCCGTGACCTGGCGTACGCCCTGCGGCTACCCGCCGTGCTGGACATGCTCTCGGCGGGCTCCAGCCTGGACGACCTGGACGAGGCGCTGCGCGCTTCCGTCAACGGTGGCGTCGGTGGTTTCCTGGGTCGTCGGCGGCTGAAGAAAATCGGGGCACAAACCGCAAGTTTGGGTTGGCGCACCATTGTCGGCAAGATCTCTGCGGTTGTGGACTGGCGCGACTGACCCGGAGCGGGGAGCATCAGTCTCTGGCAGAGCAAGACCTGTGTCCCGGGAGGAGGACGACGCCGTGGCGCTCGTGCGCGTGTACTGCGGTCTGGCCTCGGCAGATCCGGCCGACCGAACGGCTTCGGCCGGAACGACGCTGACGTCCGCTGTGGTCGACGACGCAGGCCGTCTGCTGCACGTCTGCGAGATCGGTGACGATCCCGCCGGTTACGCCCGGCTGGTCGCGCTGCTGGTGGAACGGTCCGGCGGTCCGAGCGGCGCGGCCATCGCCGCGGACAGCGACGACCACATCGTCACCTCGCTGCTGAGCGCCGCCGGCCGCCCGCTGGCGATCGCGGACGACGACTCGGTCGACGACTTCGCCGAGCGCTTCGCCGACGACGACTCCCTGGAGGAGATGCAGTCCCCGCCCGCCGAGCGCCGGGCGGTCGGGCTGGCCCGTGCGCTTCAGGCCGGCGCGCTCTCCGCGGTGACCCTCCCGGCGCCGCGCGAACTCGCCGGATACACGCAGGTCCTGGCCGCGCACGCGGCGCTGGCGAGTGGCCGTCACTCCGCCGCCGTGACACTGCGCGAGGTGCTCCGCGAGCTCTACCCGGCCGCGCTGCGGGCCTACCCGGATCCTGCCGACCGGGTCGCCCTGGCGGTCCTCGACGCGCTGCCCGAGCCGGGGATGCTCACCGGCCCCGCGGGCCGTGGTGGCCGGGACGGCGCGCTGGCCGCCGACGCGGTCGTCGCGCAGCTGGCCGGCGAGGGCGTGGCCGACGCCGACGCCGTCTCCGACGCGGTGACCGCGCTGCGTGTCGCCATCTCCGAGACGCCCCGGCGGGCCACCGTCAACCGCACGCTCACCGCGGCCGTCGCCGAGACCGTACGCCAGGCCGTCGCCTCCGTCCGGACCTGTGACGCCGGCTGCGACGCGCTCGTCGGCGCGCTCGCCGAACGCACCGCTCCCACTCCCGCGACCGGCCGCCGGGCCGCCGCCCGACGGGGCGAGCAGGTCGACGAGCTGGCCTCGACGCCCGCGGCCGACCTGCGTCCGGTGCGCTCCATCCAGCCGGACCCGATCGCCGAGCCCCACCGCGGTCGTCCCGAGCCGGCCGGGGCACCCGAGTCGGCCGGTCGTCGCGGTCGTCCCGAGCCGCTCCCCGGCGGGCGGCGCAGCCGTCCGGAGCCGGTGTCCGGTCCGGCCGCCACGACGACGCCCCGGCCGCTCGGCCCGCCACCCGTCGCGCCCGCGCCCGTCACGCCGCCGCCGGTCGCCCCGGCGCCGGTCACGCCCGTCGCTCCGGCAGCAGCACTGGGCCGGCCGTCCTCGGCTCCCCCGGCGCGGCCCGAGCCGACCGGCGCGCCGCTGCCGTCGCGGGTGGACGGCCCCACCAACCGGCCGGTCTCCGCGCCGCCTCCGCCGCCACCCGGGATCACGCCGATCGCCCCGTCCCCGCGCGGCGCCGTGCCGCCGGCCGAGGCCGGCGAGCCGTTCCGCCCGACGCTCACCACCGCGGCGATCAACAAGGCGCGGGCCGAGCGGCAGCGCACAGTCATCCCGCCCCGGCCGAAGACCAACCAGAACCCGCACCAGGAACCGCCCACCGGTGGATTCAGCGCCACCGACCTGAGCATCCCGGTGCCGGCCCCGCGCCCGCCCGCGCCGGAGGCGCCGCCGGGCTCCCGGGCGAACTGGCCGCTGGTGAACACCGAGGACGACACCGCCCGGGAGCGGGAGGGCACCACCTACCCGTACGGGCGGGGCGTGGACGCGCCGAGCGACCCGGGCCGGGTCACGCCGCCGTGGCTCGCCGACGACCTGCCGCAGGAGCCGCCGATGCTGCGGCTGGTGGAGCCGCCGCCGCTCGCCGACCGCGCGCTGCGCGACGAGATGGGCCGGCCGGCCGACCCCGGCCTGGAGACGCCGCCGCTGCGTCTCGTCGACCAGGGCGACCCGGGCCGCGTACCGCTGCCCGCCGCGCCCGAGCGGCGTCCCGCCCCGAAGGAGCACCGGCCGCCGCCGGTCTCCGACGAGGGTGACGGCGACCTGCTGATCTTCGCGCAGGCCAAGTCCGCCTGGTTCGTCGGCCACGGCGACGAGGCCGACCTGGAGTGGTCGACCACCGCCGACACCGGCTGGCAGGCGGCCGAGCAGGCGGCCCGTCCGGCCGTCGGCGCCGAGACCAAGGCCGGGCTGCCGAAGCGCGTGCCGCAGGCCAACCTGGTGCCGGGTTCCCCGCTGCGCGAGGAGCGTCCTCTGCGGATCGTCCGGAACGCGGCGAGCCTCGCCGAGAACACCACCGGATACTTCCGGGGCTGGCGGCGCGGCCAGGAGATCGGCGGCTTCGCCGTGGGCGGCCGTCCGGGCCGTGAGGCGGCCGGTGGCTGGGACTTCACCCGCGACACCGGCGACCGCGACGACGACCGGGAGTACGAGTACCGCTCGGCGGGCTACCGCTCCTGACCGGGCCCGCCGGGGTGTTCCATCCCACACCGGGACGATTTGACGCTGGGCTGGACCGGCCGGGAACATACCCGGCGGACCAGCGGCGGCGCCTGTTCGCCGGGGTGGGAAGGCGATTCCATTGGCGACACCGGCGTTCGACTCCACTGTGCTCACCCGGCGGGGCGTCCTCGCCGCCGCTGCCGGGAGCCTGCTGCTCGCCGGGTGCGCGCCGCAGGGCCAGCGGCCGGACGACGGCCCGTCCAGCAGCGCGCCGAGCGACCAGGACCTGATCGTCGGCGCGAGCCTGGAACTGACCGGCGCCGGGTCGCTGCTCGGCGTCGCCCAGCGGCAGGCCCTCCAGCTCACCGCCGACTCGCTCAACCGCACCGGCCTGCCGGTCGGGAACCTGGTCCGGTCGGTCCGGCTCCAGATCCTGGACAACGGCAGCAATCCCGAGGTCGCCGCCCGCCACGCCGCCGAGTTCACCCGGGCCGGCGCCCAGGCGCTGATCGGCGGCGTGCTCGGCGAGACCTCGGTGGCCCTCGCGGCGGCCGCCCAGCGGGTCAAGACGCCCTTCCTGTCGCTCGGCTACGGTGACCGCATCGCGCTGCCGCTGGACGAGCGCACGTTCACCTACAAGCTCACCCCGGACGCCGTCGACATGGCACGTCGCCTGGTGGAGCTGTTCGAGTCCAAGAAGATCCGGCGGGTGTCGGTGCTCGCCGCCGACGGGATGCACGGCGACTCGGGTGTGCGGGCGATGCGGGAGGCGCTCGCCGACAGCAGCACCGACCTGGCCCGCACGGTACGCCTTCCGGCGACCGGCCGGCGCTTCCGTACCGCCGCCGAGCGCGTCGCCGGCAGCCAGCGGGACGGCGTGGTGGTCTGGGCTACCGCACCCGACTCCGGTGTCGCGGCACGGGAACTGCGCGCCGCCGGCCACCGCGGCCCGATCTTCTTCGACGCCGGCGCGGTCGCCGACGACACTGTGCAGGGCGCGAACGCCGCCGCCGTGGAGGGCGCGTACGCGGTGCACCCGGCCTGCCTGGACGTCTCCGCTGCGACCGCCACCACGACGGCGCAGCTGGCCCGCCGGGACTTCGTCAACCGCTACACGCAGCGGCACGGCGTCAGCCCGGACTTCGCCCCGTACGCCTCGGACGCGCTCCAGCTCCTCGCCACGTCGGCGCGGATGGCGACGAGCCTGGACCGGGGCCGGCTGCGGGCGCTCCTCCAGGCGCAGACCGTCGAGGGCATCGCCGGCGGGTACGCGTTCCGCGCCGACCGGCACGGCGGCATGGAGCCCGACTCGCTCGCCGTTTACCAGGTGTTCCGGGGCAACTGGACCCGGTACGCCTGACCTCACCCGTCGCCCGGTGACCGTCCCGCCTGGAGGGTCACCGGGTGATCGCGTACCGTGTCCGCCCCCAGACGGCAGGAAGCGCCCGGTGGCCCTGAGGCCGCCGGGCGCTTCCGCGCGTCGGTCAGGCGGGCGCGACGGCCCGCGAGCGCCGCATGGTGAGCACGTACTCGACCAGCGAGATCAGCACGTGCTTCGTGGACTCCCGGTTCCGGGCGTCGCACGGCACCACCGGCACGTCGCGGGAGATCGCCAGCGCGTCCCGGACGTCCTGCGGATCGTGGTACTGCATGCCGTCGAAGCAGTTGATGGCGATCAGGTACGGCAACCGCCGGTGCTCGAAGAAGTCGATCGCGGCGAAGCAGTCGGCGAGCCGGCGGGTGTCGACCAGCACCACCGCGCCGATCGCACCCCGGACCAACTCGTCCCACATGAACCAGAACCGCGTCTGACCCGGAGTACCGAACAGGTACAGGATCAGATCCCGGTCGATCGAGATACGACCGAAGTCCATCGCCACCGTGGTCGTCGTCTTACCCGGCACCTGCCGGGTGTCGTCGACGCCGACACCGGCGGAGGTCATGATCGCCTCGGTGGTCAGCGGCGTGATCTCGGAGACCGAGCCGACCAGCGTCGTCTTGCCGACGCCGAACCCACCGGCGATAACGATCTTCGCCGACGTCACTCGGCCGCTCGGGGCCGGCGGCCGGTGCGACATGTCAGAGCCTGCGAAGTCCACTCAGCACCCTCTCCAGCAGTTCAGTGCCCACCGCGTCGTCGGAGTCGTCCAAGATGGTCGGCTCGTGGACCGCGACCAGGCCGTCCGTCGCCATGTCGGCGATGAGCACCCGGGCCACGCCGAGCGGAAGCTGCATCCGCGCCGCGATCTCGGCGAGCGACTGCACACGTCCGTCACACAACGCGGCGATGTACTGGTGTTCACGACCGTGGCCGCCACCATTGCCAGTGGCAACCGCTCGGCCGCGCACCGTCGTCTCGACGAGTGCCTCCAGGGCGATGTCGAGCCGGGGACGGGTACGGCCGCGGGTAACGGCGTACGGCCGGACCAACGCTCCGGTCGGCTCGTCACGATCCGCCATTTCGCCGCTCACCTCCCTCGTACCCGGCACCGGCTCGCCCCGGTGGCATCCGTCGCTGTCGTAGTTGTTCCCGCACCTGACCCACCGGCCAGCGCGTCATTCAGCCCATCATCCCCACAGCCGTACGCGGCTGCGGCGTCAGGGCATCGCCCACCCGGTCCACGAGCAGGGCCATCTCGTACCCGACCTGACCCACGTCGCAGCTCCGCGCCGCCAGCACCGCGAACGACGAGCCGTCGGAGATGGACATCAGGAACAGGAAACCGTTGTCCATCTCGACGACTGTCTGCAACACCGCTCCGCCCTCGAAGCAGCGGGCCGCGCCCTGGGTCAGGCTGACCAGACCGGACGCGATCGCGGCGAGCTGGTCGGCGCGGTCCCGCGGAAGGTCACGGGACGAGGCGAGAAGCAGGCCGTCGGCCGAGACCGCGACCGCGTGCGCCACACCGGGCACCCGGTCGGCGAAGTTGGCGAGCAGCCATCCGAGATCCTGCGTAGTAGTCATCCTTGTTGCTCCTTCTGCCCGCTCCCGGCCACCGGGCCTGAGCCAGACTGCGAGGACTGCTGCCCGCCCGGAGTGCCCTCCGGGCCGGTCGTGTTGCTGTCGGTGTTACGCCCGCGCTGTACGCCCCGATGGTAGGCCGAGAGCAGGCCCCGAACACCCTCCGGAGTACGCCGCTGCACCGACGCGGAAGGCTTCTCGATGCTGCCGGGCACGAGCTGCGCCATCGGCGTCCGCTTCGGCAGGCCCTTCTGGGTGGTCTCCGCAACCGGGACCTCGGTGGCCGCCGACGCGGCACGCCAGCCGTCGTCGGCCGCCGTCTGCCACGGGGAGGAGGACTGCGGCGACGCGGTCGGCTGCCGGGTGGGCAACCCGCCGGTGTGCGCGGGACGGGCGTTCCCGTTCGCCGCGCCGTTGTCACGCGGTGCTCCGCCGGCCGTCGGAGTGTGTGCCATCGGCGTGTTACCTGTCGTTGCGGGTGTCTTCTGCGGCACGGGCCGGCCGTCCGTGTCCACCTTGGCGAACTGCTGGGTGGCGGCGCCGCCGTTCGTCGTCGCGGCCGGTGCCGCCGACTCCTCGTTGGGTCCGGGCCGGCGGGTGCGGAACCACGCCGACTCCAGCTCCCGGAAGATCGGCAGCTCCATCGTCTCGTCCGCGTACCGCTGACGGTTGCCCTGCTGCTGCGGCGCGGCCGGGCGTGCCACCGGTGCCGCCGGGCGGTTCGCCGCCGGGGCCTCGGCCGGCCGGCTCGCGGCCGGAGCGGCGGACGGCTGGCCGGCCGCCTGCTGCGGGGTGGCCGGAATCTCCGTGCGCGGCACCCGGGGCAGCTCGGTGGTCATGTCCATGCCACTGGTGGGCCGTTCCGGCGCCGCCGGAGCCGGGGTCGGCGCGACCGGCGGCCAGACCGGCGGGGCGCTGACACCCGGTGCGGGCATCGGACGCGCCTGCGGCTGGTTCGCCGGCGGCGCGGAGGCCGGGTACCCGGCGGCGGGCTGCCCGGACACCGGCGCGGGGTGCCCGGAGACCGGCGCGGCCGAGACCGGACGGTACGGCAGCGGGTCGCCGGAGACCGGCGCCGCGGAGACCGGGCGGCCCGAGAACGGGTCGCCGGAGACCGGCGCGGCCGAGACCGGGCGGTACGGCAGCGGGTTGCCGGAGACCGGGGGCAGCGGCGGGGCCGACACCGGCGGGACCGGCGGCGCGGAGACCGGCGGCGGGCTGTAGGGCCGCGCCTCCGGGCTGCTCGGCAGCTGGCGCGGGATCGCCGGCTGCTGGCCGGTGCTGCCCGGGTCGCCGTCGGCCGGGTTGCGCCGCTGCGGCAGCGGGTCCGTCGACTGGCCGTTGGGCCGGCCGCCGAATCCGCCGTCGCCGCCGGACGGGCTGGCGCCGGTCAGGTCGGACCAGGCCGGCATGGCACGGCCGCCACCGGCGTTCGCCGGGGTGCCCGAGCCGTTGCGCGGCGCCGGGTCGAAGGCGCGTCCGCCGAGCGTGACCTGGTTGCCCGAGGAGCCCGGGTGGGGCGCCGGCGGCAGGCTCGGCGGGTTGTTGTTGCCGAAGGCGGCCAGGGCGCCGAAGGCCGGTGCCGGGCCGTTCTGCTGCGGGCCCGCGGCCGGCAGGGCCGGTCCGGGCAGGCCACGGCCGGCCAGGGCGCGCGGCACCAGGACCGAGGTCGGCAGCGTCACGTCGGCGACGGTGCCCCGGTCGGCACCCGGCCGCAGCTCGACCCGGACGCCGTGCCGGGCGGCCAGCCGCGCGACCACGACCAGGCCCATCATCCGGGAGACCGCGACGTCCACCTGCGGCGGCGTGGCCAGCCGCTCGTTGAGGTCGCGGAGCTGGTCCGGGCTGATGCCGATGCCGCGGTCCTCCACGTAGAGGGAGGCGCGGTCGCCGACCCGCCGGGCCTCCACCATGACCTGCGAGTCCGGCGGGGAGAAGGCGGTGGCGTTGTCGAACAGCTCGGCGACCAGGTGCACCAGGTCGTTGACCGCGTGGGCGGCGACCTCGATGTCCCGGTCGATCACGCCGAACTCGATCCGGGTGTAGTGCTCGACCTCGGACTGGGCGGCGCGCAGCACGTCGATCAGTGCGGCGGGCTCGCGCTGCACACGGGTGGAGTCCGCACCGGCGAGGACCAGCAGGTTCTCGTCGTTGCGGCGCATCCGGGTGGCCAGGTGGTCGAGCTGGAACAGCTCGGCCAGCCGGTCCGGGTCCTCCTCGCCGCGCTCCAGGCGGTCGAGGTGGCCGATCAGCCGGTCGACCAGGATCTGCGAGCGGCGGGCCAGGTTGACGAACATGGTCGCAACCGAGGCCCGCAGGGCGGCCTGCTCGGCGGCGGTCCGGACGGCCTCCAGGTGGACGGCGTTGAACGCCTCGGTCACCTGGCCGAACTCGTCCTTGCTGCGCACCGGCAGCGGCTCGGCGATCTGGTTTGCCAGTTGCACAGGGGAGAGCTGGCCGGTGACCTGCGGGTCGCGCAGACGGGCGACCGCCTGTGGCAGCCCGTACTGGGCCACCGCCAGGGCGCCCTGGCGCAGGTCGCGCAGCGACCGGGCCATCGAGCGGGCCACCAGGTACGCGAACAGGATGGCCAGCAGCAGCATGGTGAGCAGCAGGCCGGTCTCCAGGAACACCTGGCGCTGGGTGTCCGAGCGCAGCGCGTCGGCCTGCCGGACCACGTTGCCGTCGAGCCGGGCCTCCACGGTCCGGATCAGCTTGGCGTTGGCGACCATGGTCTGGTCCCACTGGTCCGCCCCGAACGGGGCGTTCTCCATCGAGCCGTTGTTGTTGCCCGAGACGAAACTCGTGAAGCGGTCGGCCTTGCGCAGGTCGGGCCCGGAGACGGTCTGCTCGTAGAACAGCTTGTCGGGCTCGGTGGCGACCGACTGGAAGGTCGCCAGCGACTGCGACTGGCCGGTGCCGCTGGCGATGAACTGCTCGCGCAGCGCGGCGGTGTACTGGTTCTGGGTCAGCGCCTGGTGGACGACGACCCGGCGCTGGGTCAGGTATTCCTTCTGCCGGGCGACGGCGGCCGCCGCGCGCATCCGGTCGCTCAGGTCGTTGTTGCCGGCGAGCTGGGTGGCCGAGTCGCGGATCGCGAGCAGGTCCTCGATCAGCTGCCGGTACGCCTGGTCGGCGTCGTTGATCTTCAGCTTGCCGTTCAGCACCTGGCTGCGGGTCGCCGGAAGGTCCTTCAGCTGGGTGTCGATCGTGTCGAGCAGCCCGACGAAGTTGCGGGGCAGGTCGTCGATCTCGCCACGCTGCCGCAGGTACGGCGACTTCGCCTGGTCCACCCGCTGGTTGGCGCGGTTGTAACCCTCCTGGTACTGCGCCCGGGTCTGGAACTCCTTCGCGCCGAGGAAGAGCACGGCGCCGACCCGCTCGTCCTGCACGGTGTCGACCAGGTCACCCGAGTAGCCGATCAGGTTGGCCAGATCCCCCGCCCGGTTGGCATTGTTGAGCGTCTCCAGGTGGTCGACCAGACCACTGGTGCCCACCACGACCGTGGCGATGGTCGGCACGATCATGATCAGACCGAGCTTGGACCAGATCGGCATGTCGCGCAGCCGACTCATCGGCCGGCGCAGCCGCGACAGGAAGGAGCCCGCCGTCGTTGGCCGTTTGCTCACGTCACCGCCCTCGCATTACCGCACCCCGCGCCACCCTGAGGGCAACGCCGAGCGACCGACCCGGCGGGTCGGACCTCCGAGATTCCATCACGCCGCTCCGCAAAGAGAAAGCCCAGGTTGTCCCTCACCGGAGGTGTGATGAGATGTTGATGCAATTTGATAGCAATCCGTCTGGCCGGAGTCACTGAAGGTAATGGAACACCCGCACCGCGTCGTCCTGCTCGCCGGCCCCTCCGGGTCCGGAAAGTCATACATAGCCCAGCGAACCGGACTTCCGGTGCTCTGCCTGGACGACTTCTACAAGGACGGCGATGACCCTACGTGTCCGCGTCGAAACGGACAGGTGGACTGGGAGTCCCCCTTGTCCTGGGATTCGGACACGGCGGTGCAAACAATCGCCCGACTGGCTCGTGAGGGCAAGGCCGAAGTGCCGGTTTATGCGATCGGCGCAGACCGTCGAGTAGCCACCCGGCCATTCGATGTCGACGGATCGCCAATCTTCGTCGCCGAGGGGATCTTCGCGGCCGAGATCGTGGCCGAGTGCCGGCGACTGGGCCTGCTCGCCGGTGCGTACGCGCTGCGCCGCCCGCGCGGCGCGACGTTCCTGCGCCGCCTCGCCCGGGATCTCGCCGAGCAGCGCAAGGCGCCCCGGGTGCTGCTCCGGCGCGGGGTCGCGCTGCTGCGCGCCGAGCCGGCCGTGCTGCGCCGGCAGACCGGGCTGGGCGCCGAGGCGGCCCGGGCCGGGCAGGTGCTGCGCGGGGTGGCCGCACTGCTCTCCGGCCACCCCCGCCAGTCGTGATCAGCCGATCAGCTCGGCGTACGCCGGCTTGATCACCTCGTCGATGATCCGCAGCCGCTCGTCGAACGGGATGAAGGCACTCTTCATCGCGTTGATGGTGAACCACTGGAGTTCCTTCCAGCCGTAGCCGAAGGCCTCCACCAGCAGCGCCATCTCCCGCGACATCGAGGTGCCGCTCATCAGCCGGTTGTCGGTGTTCACAGTCACCCGGAACCGCAGGTCACGCAGCAGCCCGATCGGGTGGTCGGCGATCGAGGCCGCGGCGCCGGTCTGCACGTTCGACGACGGGCACAGCTCCAGCGGGATGCGCTTGTCCCGCACGTACGCGGCCAGCCGGCCCAGCACCGGCGGGTTGCCCGGGGTGATGTCGTCGACGATGCGGACGCCGTGGCCGAGCCGGTCGGCGCCGCACCACTGGATCGCCTGCCAGATGGACGGCAGGCCGAACGCCTCACCCGCGTGGATGGTGAAGTGGAAGTTCTCCCGCTGGAGGTACTCGAACGCGTCCAGGTGCCGGGTGGGCGGGAAGCCCGCCTCGGCGCCGGCGATGTCGAACCCGACCACCCCGGTGTCGCGGTGCCGCACGGCCAGCTCGGCGATCTCCTGCGAGCGGGCCGCGTGCCGCATCGCGGTGAGCAGCGTGCCGATCCGGATCGGGGTGCCCGCCTCGGCGGCCAGCGCGCTGCCCTCCCGGAACCCGGTGACCACCGCGTCGACCACCTCGTCCAGGGTCAGGTTCTGCTCCAGGTGCTGCTCCGGCGCGAACCGCACCTCGGCGTAGACCACGCCGTCGGCGGCCAGGTCCAGCGCGCACTCGCGGGCCACCCGGCGCAGCGCGGCAGGGGTCTGCATGACCGCCACCGTGTGCGCGAACGTCTCCAGGTAGCGCTCCAGCGAGCCGGAGTTCGCCGCCTCGGTGAACCAGACGCCGAGCGCCGCCGGGTCGGTGGTGGGCAGTTCGTGGCCGACCTCGGCGGCCAGCTCGACGATCGTCGCGGGCCGCAGGCCGCCGTCGAGGTGATCGTGCAGCAGCGCCTTCGGGACCTTGACGATGTCCTCGTACGAGATTGCGACCATGCTCAGACCCTAGTCACCCCCGGTACGGGCGCGGCGGTGGACCGGTCCGGTCAGGGCCGCCAGCCGTACACCCGCTCCACCGCGAGCCGCAGGACCACCCGCCCGTCGGCCACCATGGCGGCCCGGTAGTCGGCCCAGTCCGGGTGCTCGCCGCGGATCCGCCGGTACACCTCGACCAGCTCGTCGACAGTCGCGTCGTCGGTGGCCGCAGCGGGCGGGGTGAGCGTCACGGTGCCCTCGGCGACCGCGTACGCCCCGCCGTCGGCGGTGGTCACGTGGAAGCTGGCCCGGGGGTCGCGGCGCAGGTTGCGCACCTTGGCCCGGTCGCCGGTGGTGGAGCAGCGGATCAGGCCCGGCTCGGCCAGGTAGTCGAGGTTGGACAGCTGGGGGCGGCCGTCCCGGCGCAGCGTGACGAGCACTCCGCGCCCGCGCTCGCCGAACAGCTCCCAGAGCCGGGCGCTCACCGCGCTCACCGCGCCACCTCGGTTCGCAGCGGCGCGAGCGCGGCGGCCAGCCGGGCGAGCTGATCCAGCATGAGCGCGGCGGCCTCCTCCCGGCCGGGGTCGGGTCGCAGCTCGCCCGCCTCGTCCAGCGCCTGCCGCAGGAAGACGACCACCTGGTCGTTGACCGGGGTCATGTTCAGCGTGGTCACCACCTGCTTGATCATCTGCACCGCGCGCAGGCCCCCGGAGGTCATGCCGTAGCTGACGAAGCCCACCGGCTTGTGCTGCCACTCGTGGTAGAGGTAGTCGATCGCGTTCTTCAGCGGCGCGCTGAAGCCGTAGTTGTACTCCGGCATGACCAGGACGAAGGCGTCCGCGGCGTCGATCTCGGCGCTCCAGGCCCGGGTGTGCTCGTGCAGGTAGACCCGCTCGGACGGGTGGTGCGGCTCGTCGTGGAAGGGCAGCCCGACCTCGGCCAGGTCGAGGAGGCGTACCTCGTCGAAGCCGGCGTGGCGGACGGCGGCGGCGGTGAACCAGTCACCGATGCGGCGGCCGACCCGGCCGGGGCGGGTGCTGGCGACGACGACGGTCAGGCGGGGCATGGCGAGGTCACTCCTGTCGGGACGGGGGCCGGGGCGGTGAGCCGGGGAACGAACCAGGCGACGATCGGCCCGATGCCGATCGCGTAGAGCAGGGTGCCGGGGCCGACGGCGCCGCCGAGCAGCCAGCCGACGGCCAGCACCGTCACCTCGATCGCGGTGCGGGCCGGGCCGAGCGGCAGGCCGCGGGCGGCCAGGCCGGTCATCAGCCCGTCCCGCGGGCCGGGGCCGAGGCGGGCGCCGAGGTAGAGCGCGGTGGCGAGGCCGTTGAGCAGGACGCCCGCGACCAGCAGGCCGATCCGGCCGGCGAGCGGGGCGACCGGCGGCAGGAGCGCCAGCGTGGCGTCGAGGGCCAGGCCGACGAGCGCGACGTTCGCCACGGTGCCGACGCCCGGCCGCTGCCGCAGCGGGATCCACAGCAGCAGCACCAGCAGCGCCACGCCGTTGACCAGCAGGCCCATCGGCAGGCCGGTGCGGTCGGCGAGGCCCTGGTGCAGCACGTCCCAGGACGCGAGCCCGAGGTCGGCGCGGACCATCAGCGCGACGCTGACGCCGAACAGGGCCAGGCCGGCGAACAGCCGTACCAGCCGGGACGGCAGTTTGGTTGACATGTCATCAACCTAGGCCGCAACTTGGTGACATGTCAACAACGCCGGTACGATCGGCGCATGGACGAACCGCGCTGGCTGGACGAGCAGGAGGACCGCGCCTGGCGCGGCTACCGCCGCATGCGCCGCCTGCTCGACCTGGAACTGGCCCGGGAGCTGATGCAGGACGCCGGCCTCTCCGAGCCCGACTACGACGTCCTGAGCGACCTGTCCGAGACCCCGGAGCAGCGGCTGCGGCTCAGCGAACTCGCCGACCGGATGCTCTGGTCCCGCAGCCGCCTGTCCCACCACATCTCCCGCATGCAGCAACGCGGCCTGGTCACCCGGGAGGAGTGCGCCACCGACGGCCGCGGCTCGGTCGTCGTGCTCACCCCGGCCGGACGCCGGGCCGTCGAGGCCGCCGCACCCGGGCACGTGGCGGCCGTCCGCCGGCACCTGATCGACCGGCTCACCCCGGCCGAGGTGGCCGCGCTCGGCACGCTCAGCCAGCGGGTGATCGACCACCTCACCGGCCGCCTCCCCGGCCGACCCGAGACGGAGCACTGAGCCGTGGACGATCGCATCCTCGCCCGGCTGCGCTGCCCGGTCTGCGCCGAGCCGCTCACCGAGACCACCGCCGGCACCGCACGCGCGCTGCGCTGCCCGCGCGGGCACAGCTTCGACATCGCCCGGCAGGGATACGTGAACCTGCTCGCCGGCCGCGCCCCGCACACCGGGGACAGCGCCGAGATGGTCGCCGCCCGCGCCGGCTTCCTCGCCGCCGGCCACTACGACGCCGTCGCCGCCGCGCTTGCGACCACAGCGGTACGCGTCGCGGGCTCCGACGCGTACCCCCTGGTCGTGGATGCCGGCGCCGGGACCGGGCACTACCTCGCGGCGGTGCTGGCGGCGCTGCCTGAGGCCGCCGGCCTGGCCCTGGACGTCTCCAAGCCGGCGCTGCGCCGCGCGGCCCGGGCGCATTCGCGGGCCGCCGCCGCGCTCGCCGACACCTGGCAGCGGCTGCCCCTGGCCGACCGGTCCACCTCAGTGCTGCTGAACGTGTTCGCGCCGCGCAACGGCCCGGAGTTCCACCGGGTGCTCGACCCGGGCGGCGCGCTGCTGGTGGTCACCCCGGCCGCCGACCACCTGACCGAACTCGTCGACGCGCTGGACCTGCTGCGGGTCGACCCGGACAAGGCCGACCGGGTCGCCGGCAGCCTCGGCGCCCACTTCGCCGAGGAGTCCGCGACCGGGCACCGGGCCCGGCTCGCGCTGACCCGCGCCGAGGTCAGCACACTCGTCGGGATGGGACCGAGCGCCTGGCACGCCGACCCGCGACGGCTCGCCGCGCGCATCGCCGCGCTGCCCGAGCCGGTGCCGGTCACGCTCTCCGTCCGGCTCGGCGTGCACCGCCCGCGCTGACCCGGCTCAGGTGGAGAGGTCGACCTCTTCCCAGCCCGGCGGCTCGTCGTGGTACGGCCCGCGCAGCACCACCGCCCACTCCAGCGCCCACCGGCGCTGCCCGATCGCGTTGGCGTCCACCAGCCCCGGCAGCGCGCCACCCGCCTTCTCGGTCTCCAGGTACGCCCAGTCGAGGCAGTAGTGCAGGTCCAACAGTGCCGCGGCGTCACCGGGATGCTGCGGCGCGGCCAGGATCCGGGCCCGCCACTGGCCGAACGTCTCCCCCGCCACCAGGTTCGGCATCCGCTCGACCAGCCGCTCGTCCACCGGCACCGTCGGGTCCAGCTCCTTGGCCAGCCCGAGCACCCAGGCCAGCGAGAACAGGGCGTCGTGGTGCAGCACGAACGACCTGTGGTCGCCCCGGCCGCCCATCACGAACTGCCACTCCGGCGGCGTCACCGAGTCGACCAGGTGCGACTCCAGCAGCCAGCCCATCGCCGCCCGGGCGGGCATCCCGAAGCAACGGGCCAGGATCACGTGCAGCACCGCGATCCGGGCCTCGATCTCCGGGGTCGGACGCAGCTCGATCTCGTCGCCCGGCTCCCACACCAGCGGGAACTGCGGCGGCGGCAGCGGAAGACCCAGCCGGGACAACTCGTCCAGGCTCGCCTCCCGGACGGCCCGGGGATCGGGAGCGGGTACGCGCACGGTCAAGCCCCTGTCTGCTCACCTCGGCTCGTCGCCGGCCGATCCCCCCTGGCCTGGGAGGATAGCGGCTCCGGCCGGGCCGGCACCATGGCCGGTCCCGGTCAGCCGATCCGCTCGACGACGAGAGGCGCAGTCTCCGGCGCGTCCGGCGCGATCCGTACCGCCCGGCGCGCCTCGGCCAGCGCGGCCGGGATCCGCTCGGCGTGCTCGGCGCGCAGCTCGAACAGCGGGTCACCGGCGCGCACCCGGTCACCGGGACGCCGGTGCAGCACCACGCCGGCCGGGATGCTCACCGGGTCCTCCTTGCGGGCCCGGCCCGCGCCGAGCCGCCAGGCCGCGACCCCGATGGCGTACGCGTCGACCTCGGCGACCCACCCGTCCTCGGCCGCTGTGACCACCTCGACCTCGTTCGCGACGGGCATCGGGGCGTCCGGGTCACCGCCCTGCGCCCGGATCATCGTGCGCCAGGAGTCCATCGCCCGGCCGTCCCGCAGCGCCGCGGCCGGGTCGGCGTCCGGCAGGCCGGCCGCGTCGAGCATCTCCCGGGCCAGCGCCAGCGTCAGCTCCACCACGTCGGCCGGACCGCCACCGGCGAGCACCTCCACCGACTCGGTCACCTCGACCGCGTTGCCCACGGCCAGGCCGAGCGGGGTGGACATGTCGGTGAGCAGGGCGACGGTCCGCACGCCGTGCGCACCGCCCAGCTCGACCATGGTGCGGGCCAGCTCGCGGGCGTCGTCGACGTTCTTCATGAAGGCGCCGGAGCCGACCTTCACGTCGAGCACCAGCGCGCCGGTCCCCTCGGCGATCTTCTTGCTCATGATCGAGCTGGCGATCAGCGGGATCGCCTCGACAGTGCCGGTGACGTCGCGCAGCGCGTACAGCTTGCGGTCGGCCGGGGCGAGCCCGTCGCCGGCCGCGCAGATAACCGCCCCCACGTCGCGGAGCTGGGCGATGAACTCGTCGTTGGTCAGCGCCGCCCGCCAACCCGGGATCGACTCCAGCTTGTCCAGCGTGCCGCCGGTGTGGCCCAGGCCCCGGCCGGACAGCTGCGGCACCGCCGCGCCGCACGCGGCCACCAGCGGGGTCAGCGGCAGGGTGATCTTGTCACCGACGCCGCCGGTCGAGTGCTTGTCCACCGTCGGCCGGGACACCGGCGACAGGTCGAGCCGCTCGCCGCTGGCGATCATGGCGGCGGTCCACCGGGCGATCTCCGGGGCGGTCATGCCGCGCAGCAGGATCGCCATGGCCAGCGCCGACATCTGCTCGTCGGCGACCAGACCCTTGGTGTACGCGTCGACCACCCAGTCGATCTGCCCGTCGCTCAGCACACCCCCGTCCCGCTTCGCCCGGATGACGTCAACCGCCGTAAAAGCACTCACCTTTGAGTTCCCATCAATAGATCAACAATCGCCACGGCCACGCCCCCGCGAACGGTGACCAGGTCCGGCCGGGGCCGACCGTGCCCGGCGGAGGGATCAAGCCTGACCGCCCGGAGCCGGGCACGGTCGGCCCCGGCCCCAACCTCAGCCCCAGCGGACCGGAATCTCCGTAGGAGGCTCACCCTCACCAGCCCAGAAGATCGTCCCCGACGCGTCCACCACGACCACGCGCGGCGTCCGCGCCAGTCCCCACGCGATCGCCTCGGCCGGGTCGTCCCAGGTCGACCCCTCCTCCAGCACGCCGGTCTCGGCGTCCTCGGTCTCACCGGACGACCGCTCCCAGTACGTCGTCCAGACCTGCTGCCCGGCCGACAGGTCGGGGTGCACGAACACGGTGCCCCGGCCCCGCCAGGCGGCCAGCCGGTCCGGCACCACGGGCACCGGGTGCTCGCCGGTCACCGCCTCGATGTCGGCCACGTCGAAGGCGTGCGGCAGCAGCTCCGCCATCCGCAGCGGTCCGCCCTTCGCCTCGACCAGGCACTCCGGCCCGCCCTGCTCCCAGAGCAGCTGCCGGCACCTGCCGCACGGCATCAGCGGCTCACCGGTGGCGTCGACGCAGGACAGCGCCACGATCCGGCCTCCGCCGGTCGCGTGCAGTTGCGAGACCACGCCGCACTCGGCGCAGAGCGTGACGCCGTAGCCGGCGTTCTCCACGTTGCAGCCGACCACGACCCGGCCGTCGTCGACGAGCGCGGCGGCACCCACCGGGAACTTCGAGTACGGCACGTAGGCGTGCCGCATGACCTCGGTGGCGGCGGTACGCAGCCGCTCCCAGTCGATCTCCATCACAACCCCCATTCTGCCCAATCAACGCCGATCGGTCGCGGGTGCGGCCGGAGACGACGATGCCCGGCGGGTCGCCCCGCCGGGCACGGTGTCGCGGCGGGCGGTCAGCCCTTGATGTACGGCTTGCCGTCGGCGGCCGGCGCCCGGACCTTGCCGACCAGCCCGGCCACGGCCAGGATCGTCGCCAGGTACGGCAGCATCGCCAGGAACTGGCTCGGGATGCTGCTGCCGATCGCGCCCAGGTAGGTGGCGAGCTGGTCGGCGAAGCCGAAGAACAGCGCCGCCAGCAGCGCGCCGGTCGGGCTCCACCGGCCGAAGATCAGCGCGGCCAGGGCGATGAAGCCCTTACCGCCGATCATGTTCTTGGTGAACGAGTAGAGCGCCAGCGTGTACGAGGCGCCGCCGACACCTGCCACCAGACCGGCCAGGATCACGTTGCGGTAGCGCAGCCGCAGCACCTTCACGCCCAGCGTGTCCGCGGCGGTCGGGTGCTCGCCGACCGAGCGGGTCCGCAGGCCCCACCGGGTACGGAACAGCGCCAGGTGGATGACGAGCACCAGCAGCAGGCCGACGTAGAGGAAGATGTTGCCCCGGAACAGCGCCGGGCCGAGCAGCGGGATGTCGGACAGCAGCGGGATCTCCCAGTTGCCGAACCGGGGCGCGCTGTTGTACTTCGCCGCGTCGGTCTGCATCAGCCGCTCGTACAGGAAGCCGGTGATGCCGACCGCGAGCAGGTTGAGCACGATGCCCATGACCACCTGGTCGACCAGGTAGCGGATGGAGAACACGGCCAGCAGGAACGAGATGAACGCGCCACCGATGGCGGCGGCCACCAGGCCCACCCAGACGCTGCCGGACATGCTGCCGAACAGCGCACCGGAGAAGGCGCCCATCAGGAGCTGGCCCTCGATCGCCACGTTGACCACGCCGGAACGCTCGCAGAGCACACCGGCGAGCGCGCCGAAGATCAGCGGCAGGGCCAGGATGAACGTGCCGCGGACGACGTTCACCAGCGGCATGAAGTTGCGGCCCTCGGGCGCGGCCGAGACCTGCCAGCACAGGAAGCTCAGCACGAAGGCGACCAGCCCGGCGCCGAGCAGCAGCGTGAACCAGCGCTTCGGCACACCGGCCAGCAGGGCGCCTCCGGCCGCGGCGGTGATCAGCCCGAACAGGATCGCGCCGACCGTACCGTTGATCTCCAGGGCGGCCCCGCCCTCGGTCTCGCTGAGCGTGAACCGCGCGTGCTGGTCGGTCGCGAGCGCGCCGAACAGCACCGCCGCGAGCACACCGAGCGCCAGCAGGACCGCGCCGATCTTCCGGTTGCGGGTCCAGAAACCCTCGTCGACCGCGGTAACGGCGACCTCGGGGACAGCGGTGGTGGACATGCTCACCAGCCCTTCGCGAGGCTCGTCTGCAACCGGGCGGCGCGGGCCGCCCGGAGCTGGAAGATCGTCTTCACCAGGGCAGGCGCGGCGATGAAGATGACGATGAGCGCCTGGAGCACGGTGACCAGTTCCAGCGAGATACCGGAGTACGACTGCATCCGGTTGCCGCCGGCCTGGAGCGCGCCGAACAGCAGCGCGGCCAGCAGCACACCCCACGGCTTCACGCGCCCGAGCAGCGCGACCAGGATGCCGTCGAAGCCGATCTGCGCGATCACCAGCGGGGTCAGCGCGGTGGCGGTGGTGCCGAGCACCATGGTCGAGCCGCCGAGACCGGCCAGCATGCCCGCGAACACCATCACCAGCACGTACGTCTTCGTGACGCTGATGCCGGCGGTCCGGGCCGCGTCCGGGTTCGCGCCCACGGCCCGCAGCTCGAAGCCGAGCGTGGAGCGGTTGAGCAGCCAGGCGATGAACCAGGTGGCCGCCACCGCGAGCAGGATGCCGGCGTGCACCCGCAGGTCTTCGCCGAGCAGCCGGGGCAGCTGCGCGGTGGAGTCGACGGGCTTGCTGATCGCGTCCGCCCGGTTCGGGTTCTGCACCCCGTTCTGGACGATGATCCAGGACAGGAAGTAGACCGCCACGTAGTTGAGCATGATCGTGTTGATCACCTCGTGCGCGCCGGCCCGTGCCTTGAGGATGCCGGGGATGAAGCCCCAGAGCGCGCCGCCGAGCGCGCCGGCGATCAGCGCCACCAGCAGGTGCACGACGGGCGGCAGCGGCAGCGCGAAGCCGGCCACGGCGGCCAGGATGACGGCGATCGTCGCCTGGCCCTGGGCGCCGATGTTGAACAGGCCGCCGCGGAAGGCGAGCGCCACCGACAGGCCGGTGAAGACGAGCGGCGCGGCGTAGGTGAGCGTCTCCGAGATCGGGCTCATGGCGGCGGTGAAGCCGACCGCGTCCGGGTCGAAGATCGCGCCCTTGAACAGGTTCGCGTACGCCTCGCTGACCACAGTCCAGCTGGCGTTCAGCGCGTCGGTGGGACGGGCGGTGCTGTAGCTGTAGGTGGCGAGCACCTCGGGGTCGGACACGATGATCAGCACCGCGCCGACCACCATCGCCAGCAGCACCGCGAGCACCGTCACGGTGAGCGTGTTGGCCGCCCAGAGGTTGTCCAGGAACATCCGGCCCATGCTGGGACGGGACTCCCCGGCCGGGTCCGGCTTCTTCGCGGTCGCGGTGGCGGGGACCGTCTGCTCGGTGTCACCGGCCGGCTGCGTCGGCGTCGCCCGGGCCTCGCTCAGCGACTCCTGCGCCTCGGTCGCCGGTTCCTTGTCCGGCGAGCCCGAGACGGGGTTCGGGTTGGTCATGCCTCGTCCTCGTTGCCAGGGCCGTCCTCGGTCGCGGTGGCGGCGTCCGGGGTGGCGGCGTCCGGGGTGATGCCGGCCATCAGCAGGCCGATCTCCTCACGCGGGGTGTCGGGGCCGACGATGCCGATGATCCGCCCGCGGTACATGACCGCGATCCGGTCGGCCAGGCCGATCACCTCGTCCAGTTCGCTGGAGACCACCATGACCGCGGTGCCGATGTCCCGTTCGCGGATGACCCGGCTGTGGATGAACTCGATCGAGCCGACGTCCACGCCGCGGGTGGGCTGGGCGGCGATGAAGAGCTTCAGCGGCCGGGACAGCTCCCGGGCCACGATCACCTTCTGCTGGTTGCCGCCGGAGAGCGTGCCGACCGCCGCGTCGGCCGAGGAGGTACGGACGTCGAACTGCTCGATCCGCTCCCGCGCCGACTTCGCGATGGCCTCGGGCTTGAGCGACAGGCCCTTGCCGAACGGCGGCCGGTCGTAGATGTCCAGCACCAGGTTCTCCGCCACGGAGAACTCCTTGACCAGGCCGTCCACGCTGCGGTCCTCCGGCACGTAGCCGACCCCGGCGCGGAGCACCTTCTTGGTCGACCAGCCGTGCGTCGGCTCGCCGTCGAGGCTGATCGTGCCGGCGAGCACCGGGCGCAGGCCCATGATCGCCTCGATCAGCTCGGTCTGGCCGTTGCCCTGCACGCCCGCCACGCCGAGCACCTCGCCGGCGTGCACCGTGAGGTCGACGCCGTCGACCGCGCGTACCTGCCGGTCGTCGTCCACGACCAGGCCGGCGACCTCCAGGATCGGCTTGCCGGGGGTGCCCGGCTTCTTGTCCACCGTCAGCCGGACGCTACGTCCCACCATCAGCGCGGCCAGCTCGTCCCGGCTGGCGCTCGGCTCGGCGGTGCCGACGGTCTTCCCGCGCCGGATCACCGTGATCCGGTCGGCGATCGCCTTCACCTCGCCCAGCTTGTGGGTGATGAACACGATCGACTTGCCGGCGGCCTTGAGCGACCGCATGACGGTGAGCAGTTCCTCGGTCTCCTGCGGCGTGAGCACGGCCGTGGGCTCGTCGAGGATCAGCAGGTCGACGTCGCGGGTGAGGGCCTTGACGATCTCCACCCGCTGCTGGATGCCGACCGGCAGGTCCTCGATCACCGCGTCCGGGTCGACGCGCAGGTTGTACCGCTCGGAGACCTCGGCGACCTCGCGCCGGGCACGCCGGCGGTCGAGGATGCCGGCGAAGGGCCCCCTGACCTGCTCGGCGCCGAGCATCACGTTCTCGGCCACAGTGAAGACCGGTACCAGCATGAAATGCTGGTGCACCATCCCGATCCCGGCGGCGATCGCGTCCGACGGGCCCTTGAGCTTCAGCGGCTTGCCGTCGACCAGGATCTCGCCCTCGTCCGGCTGGTAGAGGCCGTAGAGCACGTTCATCAGGGTCGACTTGCCGGCGCCGTTCTCGCCGAGCAGGGCGTGGATCTCTCCAGGCTCCACCGTCAGGTCGATGTGGTCGTTGGCGACCAGATCACCGAACCGTTTGGTGATGCCGCGCAGTTCGAGTCTCAGCGCAACCTCCTGGAGTGCGAGCGATGGTGCAGCGTAGCGACCTGCCGCGCCGCCACCACGCCGGGTGGGGATGTTCGGGGGATTCAAGGTGATCGGCCGCCCCGGCGCCGGGGTACCTTCCCCGTTGCGCCGGGACGGCCGGATCGTCAAACCTGGTGCCCGCCGGCCCCCGCTGCCGATGATCGCACCGCGGCGGCCGGCGGGACCGTCACTTGGTCGGCTGGGCCTTCGAGGTGACGGTGATGGTGCCGGCGGCGATGTCCGCCTTGATCTTGTCGACCTCGGCCTTCAGGTCCGCGGGGACCTTGCTCTCGAAGTCGTGGTACGGGGCGATCGAGACGCCGGTGTTGGCCAGCGTGCCGACGAAGCCCGGGGTGGACTGGAGCTTCTCGCCACCGGCGGCCTTCACCACGGCCTCCTTGACGGCCTCGGGGATGTTCTTGACGACGGTGGTCAGGATCACCCCGCAGTCCGGGGTGCTCTCGCAGCCGTCGATGTCCACCCAGACGACCGAGTACTTGCCGCCCGCGGCCTTGGCCGCGGAGGTGGTGCCGAGACCGGCGCCACCGGCGACCGGCATCACGACGTCGGCGCCCTGGGCGACCAGCGCGTCGGAGACCTTCTTGCCCTCGTCCTGCTTCTCGAACGAGTTCGCGAAGGAGCCCTTCTGGGCGGCCTTGTCCCAGCCCAGAACCTGGACGTTCTTGCTCTTGGCCTTGTTGTAGTACGCCACGCCGTCGGCGAAGCCGTCCATGAAGATGGTGACCGGCGGGATCGGCAGGCCACCGTAGGTGCCGACCTTGCCGGACTTGCTCATCCCGGCGGCCAGGTAACCGGCCTGGAACGCGGCCTGCGCGGTGTCGAACTGCATCGGGTAGACGTTCGACACACCCGGGTTGGCGTCGACGATGCCGAACTGCTGGTTCGGGTTCTTCTCAGCCGCCGCCTTGGTGGCGTCCGACATCAGGCCACCGACGGCCAGGATGAAGTCGCACTTCTGGTTGACGAACCCGGTCAGGTTGACCTCGTAGTCCGCCTCGGCCTTCGACTGGACGTTCTTGATCTCGATCTTGTCGTTCTCCTTCTGCGCCTCCTGGAGGCCCTTCCAGGCCGAGGCGTTGAAGGACTTGTCGTCGATGCCGCCGACGTCGGTCACCATGCAGGCGCTGAACTTCTTGCCACCGTCGCCGCCGGCGTTCTTGTCGTCGTCCGGAGCCTCACCACACGCGGCAGCGCCCAGCACGAGTCCACCCGCCACGATGGCGGAGGCGATCCGCATCCCACGCACAGAGCGCAAGACGTCTCCTTCCCCTTGCACACCGCGTCGTGCGCGGTGCACAGCCCTTCGCCGGCCTGCGGTGTGCCGCCGGCGTCCCACGTTACGGACGGGAGCGTACGCCCGCGCCCACCCACCGGCCGACAATCGTGCACGACTGTTGAGCGTCTGTTACCCCGGTGTAACCCTTGGGTGGGGCACGTCACTTCTCATGCCGGTAGGCGCGCGCGGTGGTGTCGCGAACGTCCGTTTTCCCGAGCTTCCCCGACTCCTGGCGAACTAACGCCAGAACACCGCGACGGCAGCGTTGACCAGCGTCAACCCGACGATCGCGAGGAAGTGGCCACGGTTGACGGTCTCCCGCTTACGGGAGAAGAAGACCATGACGAAGATGAGCAGCGCGAGCACCAACTTGGTAACAAGTTTCGCCGGGGCCGGCTCGTCCCCGTCCCGCAGCGGAGCGGACAGCCCGATGCCGGTGAGGATCTGGATGATCGCGCCCCAGAGCATGGCGGCGTTGATCCGCAGCCGGCCGGTGACGTACTGGGCGATCGCACCACCGAGCAGCAGCGCGAAGCCGATCAGATGGACGTAGAGAAGAATCAGTCGAAGAGCTTCCACGCGGCCCATCCTCCCTCATCAACGACGCTTCGTAGTAGTCACCCCGCCGACCTGCCGTCATACCG
>NZ_LEKG01000073.1:0-33323 GCF_001029515.1 Micromonospora sp. RV43
GCCGTGGGCTGGTCCTCCTCGTGGGCGTACGCCAGCTCCGGGTCGACCAACTGGATCGCGTGCACGAGCAGGTCGCCGGTGATCAGGAGGCGCTCGTCGTCCGCCTCGACCAGCACCGACTGGTGACCCGGCGTGTGGCCGGGCGTGTGCAGCAGCCGTACCCCCGGGGTGAGGGGCGTCTCGCCGTCGACCACCCGCAGCCGGCCGGCGGCGCGCAACGGCGTCAGCAGCCGGGCCGGCAGTTCCGGGTGGAACAGCTCCAGCGCGCCCACCTCGGCGCGCTGGATCACATGGTCCGCGTTCGGGAACAGCGCGCCGGCCCAGCCCACGTGATCGGTGTGCAAATGGGTGAGGACCACGGTGCGCACGTCGGCCGGGTCGATCCCGGCGGCGGCCAGCTCGGCCGGCAGCCGGCCCGGCGCCGGCGCCCAGCTCGCGGCGAGGGAGTCGGCCGGGCCGATGCCGGCGTCGACAAGCGTGACCGGCCCGTCGCCGGCCCGCACCGCGAACGCGCGGAACCGCAGCCACCACCGGCCGTCGTCGGTGACGGCGCCCGGATCGAGCCGGTCGGCCGCCTGCCAGTGCGCTTCCGTGGCGTCGGGAAACGCCTCGCCGCGGGGCTGGAAGAAGGGCCCCTCGCCGTCGGAGAGCGCGGTGACCGTGATAGACCCGAGGGTGCGGCTGCGTGGCATCGGACGATGATGCCAGCGGGCCGAGGCGCGGCGCAGCCCGCTTTTCCGGCGGTCCACCCGGGCCGCCTGGGGACTGCCGGTCAGTTTCCAGTACGCTCGTACTGCTTGAGCACGTGTCCCCCGAGAGGAGCGCCGGCCGATGGCGAAGATCAAGGTAAACAACCCGGTCGTGGAGATCGACGGCGACGAGATGACCCGGATCATCTGGAAGCAGATCCGGGAGCAGCTGATCCTGCCCTACCTCGACGTCGACCTGCACTACTACGACCTGTCGATCCAGCACCGTGACGCCACCGACGACCAGGTCACGGTCGACGCCGCCAACGCCATCAAGGAGCACGGCGTCGGCGTCAAGTGCGCCACCATCACCCCGGACGAGGCCCGGGTGGAGGAGTTCGGCCTGAAGAAGATGTGGCGGTCGCCGAACGGCACCATCCGCAACATCCTCGGCGGCGTGGTCTTCCGCGAGCCGATCATCATGTCGAACGTGCCGCGGCTCGTCCCGGGCTGGACCAAGCCGATCATCATCGGCCGGCACGCGCACGGCGACCAGTACAAGGCCACCGACTTCGTCGTCCCCGGCCCGGGCACGGTGACCATCACCTACACCCCGGCCGACGGCGGCACCCCGATGGAGATGGAGGTCGCCAACTTCCCCGGCGGCGGCATCGCCATGGGCATGTACAACTACGACGAGTCGATCCGGGACTTCGCCCGCGCCTCGTTCCGGTACGGCCTGGACCGCGGCTACCCGGTCTACATGTCGACCAAGAACACCATCCTCAAGGCGTACGACGGCCGGTTCAAGGACATCTTCGCCGAGGTGTTCGAGAACGAGTTCAAGGCCGAGTTCGAGGCCGCCGGCCTCACCTACGAGCACCGGCTGATCGACGACATGGTCGCCGCCGCGCTCAAGTGGGAGGGCGGATACGTCTGGGCCTGCAAGAACTACGACGGTGACGTGCAGTCCGACACCGTCGCGCAGGGCTTCGGCTCGCTCGGCCTGATGACCTCGGTGCTGCTGTCCCCGGACGGCCGCACCGTCGAGGCCGAGGCCGCCCACGGCACCGTCACCCGGCACTACCGGCAGTACCAGAAGGGCGAGAAGACCTCGACCAACCCGATCGCCTCGATCTACGCCTGGACCCGGGGCCTGGCCCACCGGGGCAAGCTGGACGGCACCCCGGCGGTCACCGAGTTCGCCGACACGCTGGAGAAGGTCATCGTGGACACCGTCGAGGGTGGCCAGATGACCAAGGACCTCGCGCTGCTCATCTCGCGGGACGCCCCGTGGCTGACCACCGACGAGTTCATGAACGCGCTCGACGAGAACCTGGCGCGCAAGCTCGCCGCCTGACGTGCAAGGAAGGGCCCCTTCTTAACGCCTCGCGTTGTAGAAGGGGCCCTTTTTAACACCTCAGGCTCGCCGGGACGGCGTGACCTCGTTCGGTGCGCCCTCGTTGCACAGGGTGGACGAGACGCCAGTCGCGTCCATGAAGGTGGGCCGTGGCCGCGCGCCGGCCAGCCGACCTTCGAGGCTGCTGAGCGCAGCCAGCCGTCCCTTCCCTGCGGGGGGTCCTGTCCCGGGCCCCCGCGCCCCATGCCCTCGGGCCGCGGCTGTTAAGAAGGGGCCCTTCCTCTACCGCAGGCGTTAATAAGGGGCCCTTCCTTTCATGCGGCGCGGAGCAGTTCGGCGGCGCGTTCCGGGGCGATGTCGTTGATGAACACGCCCATGCCGGACTCCGACCCGGCGAGGTACTTCAGCTTGTCCTTGGCCCGCCGGATGCTGAACAGCTGAAGGTGCAGGTGGCCCAGCTCCCTGTCGATCCGTACCGGCGCCTGGTGCCAGGCCGCGATGTACGGCATCGGCAGGTCGAACAGCCCGTCAAAGCGGCGCAGCAGGTCCAGGTAGAGCGGCCCGAAGGCGTCCCGCTCGGCGTCGTTCAGCGCCGGGATGTCCGGCACCGGCCGGTGCGGCGCCACGTGCACCTCGAACGGCCAGCGCGCCGCCGCCGGGACGTACGCGGTCCAGTGCTCGTTGCTCGTCACCACCCGGTCCCCGGAGGCACGTTCGGTGGCCAGCACGTCGGCGTAGAGGTTGCCCCCGGTGCGGTCGGCGTATCGCCGGGCGGCGGCCAGCATCGTGCGGGTGCGCGGCGTGACGAACGGGTACGCGTAGATCTGCCCGTGTGGGTGGTGCAGGGTCACCCCGATCTCCACGCCCCGGTTCTCGAACGGGAAGACCTGCTCGACGCCGGGTAGCGCGCTCAGTGCGGTGGTGCGGTCGGCGAGCGCGTCGAGCACCGTCCGCACCCGGTGCGGGGAGAGGCGGGCGAAGGAGGCGTTGTGGTCGTCGGTGAAGCAGACCACCTCGCATTTTCCGCGTCCGGGGCGTACCGGGGTGAACGGCGTGATCTCGGCCGGCTCGTCGGCCACCCGCTGGCTCAGCGAGGGGAACCGGTTCTCGAAGACCACCACGTCGTAGTCGGGCGCGGGGATCTCACTGTGCCGCTCACCGCGGGACGGGCACAGCGGGCACTGGTCGGCCGGGGGCAGGAACGTGCGGGTCTGCCGGTGCACCGCCACCGCCACCCACTCGTCGGTCAGCGGGTCGTACCGCAGCTGCGAGGCGGGCGGGGGAGGGGGCAGGTCCCGCCGGTCCGGCTGGTCGCGGACCGCGTCGTCCCGCTCGTCGAAGTAGATCAGCTCGCGGCCGTCGGCCAGCGCGATCTGCGTACGCTTCACTCCGCCCCCCTCGTCGTGGGCACCGTCACCAGCTCACCCACCCTGTCGTCGAGTACCCGTCGGGCCTCGGGTGCCAACCGGTCGTCGGTGACCAGCACGTCCGCCGCCTCCAGCGGCACGATCGACGAGATGCCGACGGTGCCCCACTTGGTGTGGTCGGCGAGCACCACGAGCCGGTCCGCCGCTGCCACTAGCGCCCGGTTCGTGTCCGCCTCCATCAGATTGGGGGTGGTGAAACCGGCCCGTTCGCTGATCCCGTGCACGCCGAGGAAGAGCAGGTCCAGGTGGAGCGCGGCGATCGCGGCCACGGCGAGCGGGCCGACGAGCGCGTCCGACGGTGTGCGTACGCCGCCGGTGAGCACCACGGTCTGGTCCGGCCGGCCGCCGACGTGCAGGGCCTCCGCCACCGGCAGCGAGTTTGTGACCACTGTGAGGCCGGGCACGTCCACCAGCCGCCGGGCCAGCTCGGCGGTGGTGGTGCCGGCGGAGAGCGCGATCGCGGCGCCGGGCCGGACCAGCCCTGCGGCATGCTCGGCGATGGCGGCCTTCTCCGCCGACTGGCGGACGGACTTGGCGTGGAAGCCGGGCTCGTCGGTCGAGCCGGGACCGGCCGGCGTCGCGCCCCCGTGCACCTTGGCGAGCAGGCCCTGCTCGTGCAGCGTGTCCAGGTCGCGCCGGATGGTCATGTCGGAGACGCCGAACTCGGCCGCCAGCTCGGTGACCCGGACGCCGCCGGCGCGGCGCAGTCGTTCCAGGATGGCCGTCTGCCGCTGCCGCGCCAGCATCCCCGGCTCACCTCCGCGCCTCACCGACTCACGCGGGCGCTCCACGCGGTCGAACGTGTTCCAACAAAGACGAACACTACCGCGCAACGAGGGGTGATGCGAGACCGCCGCCGTCCGGAAGCCGGACGACGGCGGTCGAGGGTGCTGGAGTGCCGGGACTCGGCCGGCGGTCAGGCGGTCACGCGGGCTGGAGGCGGGGCTCCACCCAGCCGGTCTCGGTCAGGTGCTCCATCACCTTCCCGATAGCCTCCTCGACGCTCAGATCCGAGGTGTCCACCACCAGGTCGGCGTCGGTGGGCGCCTCGTACGGGTCGTCGATGCCGGTCATCCCGGTGATCAGGCCGGCCCGGGCGCGGGCGTACAGGCCCTTGCGGTCGCGCTGCTCACACACCGCCAGCGGCGTCGCCACGTGGACCAGTAGGAACCCCGCCCCGGCCGTCTCCGCCATCTCCCGGGCGGTGGCGCGGGCCGCCGCGTACGGCGCGATCGGGCAGCAGATGCCGACGCCCCGGTGCCGGGCGATCTCCGCGGCCACCCAGCCGATCCGGCGTACGTTGAGATCCCGGTCGGCCTTGCTGAACCCCAGCCCGGCGGAGAGTTCCCGCCGCACCACGTCGCCGTCGAGCAGCGTGATGGTGCGGTCGCCCTGCTCGCGGAGCACGTCGGCCAGCCCGCGGGCGATCGTCGACTTGCCCGAGCCGGACAGGCCGGTCAGGAAGATCACCAGCCCTCGGTGCCGCCGCGGCGGGCGTGCCCGGGCCAGTTCCTTCGCCACCGCCGGCGGCGTGTGCCACTCGGGCAGCGGGAAGCCCCGGTCCAGCAGGTCGTCGATCTCGCGCGCGCTCAGCGCCAGCCGCCGGTTGCGCGGCGGAATGTCCTCGCGCCAGCGCCACTGCCCGTCCCGGTTGTCGTAGGCCAGCTCGCGGGGAACCAGCACGCGCAGACCGGCGCCGGAGAGCATGCCCTCGGTGGAGAGCAGGTGGGTCACGCCGTACGCGGCGGCGACCCGGGCCCGCAGCAGCGCGTCGCTGATCTCGTCGCGCCGCCGGGCCAGCGGCACCGCCACGAGCGTCGCCGGGGGCATCCGATCGCGGGCGGCGAACACGCTGCGCACCAGCGACTCGGCCGGCAGGCCGCCGATCGACTCCTCGCCCACCGGGATCATCACCAGCAGGTGCGCGCCGAGCGTACGGGCCGCGTGCGCGATCTGCGCCAGCTGCGGCCGGTGCAGGGGACGGTCGGCGAACACGCCGAGCACCCGGCCCGGCGGCAGCAGCCCGCGTACCTCGTCGGGGCCGCGCCGCAGCCGCTGGAACGGCCCGTGGCCGCCGTCGCCCAGGCGGCGCACCGTGCCGCCGACACCCACCATGCCCTCGCGGCCCGGCCAGACGTCGGTCACGTCCATCGCCGCCACCGGCGCGCCCTCGCCGTCGGTGAGCACCACCGCCCGGCGGGCCGGGTCGGCCGGGTCCAGCCCGTCGGCGAGCGCCGCCGGCACCTGGAGTGTCACCGGCACCGGCCACGGCGTGCCGTCGGCCAGCCGGCCGCGCCGGTTCAGCGAGGCCAGGTCGGCCCGGCTCATGAAACCGGTGAGCGGTGCGTACGCCCCGCTCAGCAACAACTGGAGATCGGCCAGCTCAGCGGGTCTGGGCGCGTACGACGGCGCATCCCGCAGAACGTCCTCGGGCAGCAGCCACCCGTTGCTCATCGAACCCCCAACTCACCGGCCGGCACACAGTTTCGCAGCCCACCGGCGATCGGTCGAGAGCGCCACCCGGCCTCCCGGTGATCGCCTGTTCCGGCGACCGTGCCGAGGACGAGTCGGGGTCACCGAATCCTTACCGGCGGGCCGCGGCCGGTCGATCGTGCGAACGGCTGCCTGCGCGCGCCGACCGGCCGAGCGCGCGGTCCCGTATCCGCCGGACCGCTCGGCGGAGACGGGACCGGAGCCGGCGCGAGTCCTCCACCCGAGGCGCGCCGCCGTTCCCGCCACCTAAGGGCCGCGGAGGCCGAGGATCAGGGGATCGCAGGGGTCAGGAGAGGCTCCGGCGAGGCACCGGAGTTCTACGCTGAACGGCGTGACACTGCTCGCGACCGAGTCGCTGACCAAGACGTACGGAGGCCGGGTCACCGCGTTGGCCGACCTCACCGTGTCGGTCGAGCCGGGGATCATCGGGCTGGTGGGCGCGAACGGCGCCGGCAAGTCCACTCTGATCAAGATCCTGCTGGGTCTGCTCCCGCCGACCAGCGGCCGGGTGCAGGTGCTCGGCCTCGACCCCACCACCGACCCCGCCGCGGTCCGCGCCCGGGTCGGCTACATGCCCGAGCACGACGCCCTCCCGCCCGACCTGTCCGCCGCCGAGCTGGTCACCCACCTGGGCCGGATCAGCGGGCTGCCGCGCACAGTCGCCCGCGAGCGGGCCTCCGAGGCGCTGCGCCACGTCGGTCTGCACGAGGAGCGGCACCGGGCCGTCGGTGGCTACTCCACCGGCATGAAGCAGCGGGTCAAGCTCGCCCAGGCGCTCGTGCACGATCCCGACCTGCTGCTGCTCGACGAGCCGACCAACGGCCTCGACCCGGTCGGCCGGGACGCCATGCTCGCGCTGATCCACCGGATCGGCACCGAGTTCGGCATCTCGGTGGTGGTCTGCTCGCACCTGCTCGGCGAGGTGGAGCGGATCTGCGACACGCTCGTCGCCATCGACGGCGGCCGGCTGCTGCGCGCGGACCGGGTGTCCGCCATGACCACCGCCACCGACGTGCTCGCGGTCGAGGTGAGCGAGGGCACGGAGGAACTGGCCGCCCGGCTCACCGCGCTCGACCTGCCGGTGACCCGCGACGGGCGGCTGCTGCTCGTCCCGCTCGCCGACGACGCCACCTACGACCAGATCCTCGGCGCGGTCGCCGAGCTGGACCTGCCGCTGCACCGGCTGGACCAGCGGCGGCACCGGGTGGCCGAACTCTTCGCCGCGAGGGAGCCCAGCCATGTCTGACGCGACCGGGGTCATCCACGACATCGGCTACCAGCGCTACACCGGTCCGCGGCTCGGCCGCCGGCAGGTCTTCGGCGCGCTCTACCTGCACGGCGTGCGTACCGTCTTCGGGCTGGGCCGCAGCGCCAAGGCCAAGATCTTCCCGTGGCTGGTCGTCTCCGTGGTCACAGTGGTGGCCGCCGGCGTCACCGCGGTACGCAGCCAGATCGGCGAGGTGGTGATGACGTACGCCCAGTTCGCCGACGCGATGAGCTGGCTGGTCATCTTCTTCGCCGCGGTGGCCGCGCCCGAGCTGGTCTCCCGCGACCTGCGCAGCGGCGTGCTGCCGCTGTACTTCTCCCGGCCGCTGCCGCGCGGCGACTACGCCCTGGCCAAGCTGCTGGCGCTGGTGACCGCGCTGTGGCTGTTGCTCGGCGGCCCGCAGCTGGTGATGTTCCTCGGTGCCGCGTTCACCACGAACCGGGGCGTACGCGGGGTGTGGGACGAGCTGCTCGACCTGCTGCCCGGGCTGCTCTACGCCGGGCTGTGGGCGGTGGTGTTCGCCTCGATCGCCCTGCTCGTCGCCTCGCTCACCGGCAAGCGCGCGTTCGCCGCCGGCGGCATCGTGGCGGTCTTCCTGATGACCACGCCGGTCGTGGGCGTGCTGTCCATCCTGCCCTCGCGGACGATCAACGAGCTGGCCTTCGTGGCTTCTCCGCCGACGCTCGTCGGCGGCGTGGGCAACTGGGCGCTCGGCGACCGGCTGACCCAGGGACGGGGCGGCATGCCGATCGGCGACTTCGGGCCGGTCTACGCCGTGGCCGCCGTGCTGCTGGTCGCCGCCTGCGTCAGCCTGCTGCTCCTGCGATACCGGAAGGTGGCCGCCCGATGACGGCGATCAGCACCCAGTCGACGGCCGGCGCGCCCGCCGCCGCGACGAGCACGCTCGACCTGGCGGGCGTCTCCCGCTGGTACGGCAACGTGGTGGCGGTCAACGACGTCACCATGCGGCTCGGCCCCGGCGTGACCGGCCTGCTCGGCCCCAACGGCGCCGGGAAGACCACGCTGCTGCACATGATGGCGGGCTTCCTGTCCCCGTCGCGCGGCACCGTGACGCTGGACGGGGAGCCGACCTGGCGCAACCCCGCCGTCTACCGGCGGCTCGGCCTGGTCAGCGAGCGCGAGGCGGTGCACACGTTCCTCAGCGCGTACGAGTTCGTGCTCGCCAGCGCCAAGCTGCACCGGCTGCCCGATCCGGAGGCCGCCACCCGGCGGGCGATCGAGCTGGTCGAGATGGAGGACGCGCAGACCCGCCGGATCGGCACCTACTCCAAGGGCATGCGGCAGCGCACCCGGGTCGCCGCCGCGCTCGTGCACGACCCGCAGGTGCTGCTGCTCGACGAGCCGTTCAACGGGATGGACCCGCGCCAGCGGCTGCACATGATGGCGCTGCTGCACCGGCTCGGCGACGCGGGGCGGACCATCCTGTTCAGCTCGCACATCCTGGAGGAGGTCGAGCAGGTCTCCGGCACGGTCCAGGTGATGGTGGCCGGCCGGCTCGCCGCCTCCGGCGACTACCGGACCATCCGCCGCCTGATGACCAACCGGCCGCACGTGTTCGGGGTGCGTTCCACCGACGACCGGGCGCTGGCGGTGGCGCTGATGGCCGAGGCGTCGGTCTCCGGCGTCGAGCTGGACCGAACCGGCCTGACGGTCAAGGCCGGCGACTACGGCGCGTTCACCCGGGCACTGCCCCGGATCGCGCTCCGGCACGGCATCCGGGTCCGGCAGCTCCTGCCGGAGGACGAGTCGCTGGAGAGCGTCTTCTCGTATCTGGTGGAGGCATGATGTCGACAGTCACCTGGATCACCGCACGCGGCCTGTTCGGCCGGAGCCGGTTCCTCATGCTGCTGCCGTTGCCGCTGGTCCTGATCGGCCTGGCGGTGCTCTGCCGGTCGCTCGGCGTCGACCCGGGCCAGTGGGGACCGCCGGTGCTCGTCGGCCTCGGCCTCGCGGTGGTGCTGCCGGTGGTGGCGCTGATCGTGGGCACCGGCGTGCTCGGCGCGGAGATCGACGACGGCACCGTCGTGCACATCCTCACCAAGCCGCTGCCGCGCTGGCAGATCGTGCTGCCGAAGCTGGCGGTCGCGGCCGGCGTCACAGCGGTCACCGTCGGCGTCCCGATCTACGTCGCGGGCGTTCTCGCCGATTCGGTACGCCTCGGACTCGCACTGGTCGTCGCCTCGGCGGCGGGCGCACTGGCGTACTCGGCGCTGTTCCTCGCGCTGAGCCTGGTGACCCGGCGGCCGGTGCTGCTCGGCCTGGTCTACGTGCTGATCTGGGAGGGGCTGCTGGGCCGGTTCGTCGGCGGCACCCGGGTGCTGTCGATCCAGCAGTGGGTGATCGCCCTGGCCGACCGGATGGCGCCGACGCCGCTGCTCGGCACCACCGTCTCGGTGCCGGTCGCGGCGGTGCTCACCGCGCTGGTGGCGGTCGGGTTCACAGTGCTGGCGATCGACCGCCTGCGCTCGTTCAGCGTGGCCGGCGAGACGAGCTGAACCCCGGGGCGGAACCCGTTTTCCGGCACGAGCGCCGGAAAACGGGTTCTGCCCTGCCGTGTCCGGTCTGTTAGTTTGCGGCGGCTACGCACACCGACACGGGGAGAACACCTTGCGTTCAGCTCGCCTCGCCCTGCTGGCTCCGGCCGCGGTCGCGATGATCGTCATGTCCGGCTGCGATGACGACAAGTCCTCGGCCGGGCCGGCGGCGCCCTCCGCCCCCGCCGCCACCTCCGTGCCGCCGGTGACCCCGGCGCCGGCGGGCCTCGACGAGGCCACCCGGAAGACCTGCGCGACGGCGGAGAAGGACATCACGGCCGCCCTGAAGGAGGTGGCCGAGGCGGAGAAGATCGGCCCGCCGGCCGGCCACTCGGCGGTCAGCGCCCAGTACTCGGCGGGCGCGGCCACGCTCTACACGCACGCCTTCACCAGCAGCGACGAGGTGAACGCCGCGGTGAAGGGGGTCGCCACCGCCATGACGGACCTCGCCGACACCTGGGCCAAGGCGCCGGGCAAGGCGCCGAGCAAGGCGGATCTGACCACCGCCCGGGACAAGCTCAAGGCGGCCTGCGCGGCCGAGTGAGGCATGCACCGCCGAGGGGCCGGCCCGGTCGGCCCTCCGGGGTGTTAAGAAGGGCCCCTTCTACAACGCCAGGCGTTAAGAAGGGGCCCTTCCTTACATCCGGCCGCCGTGCGGCGGTTCAGAACGCGCAGGCGATGACCAGTTCCGTGGTGCGGTCCGGCAGCAGGTCCAGCTTCGCGATCCGGCCCGCGGCCCGCAGGTCGTCGGCGACGGTCCCGAGCTGGTCGAGCACCGCCGCCGGTCCGAGCGCCTCGGCCAGCGGCACGTCCGCCTTCATCGACAGCTTCCGCTCCGACTTGGCGCGGCGCACCTGGCCCAGCGCGTCAGCGGCCAGCCGCAGCAGCTCCGGGTCACCCGGCGCCTCCATGGCGCGGCCCACCTCGTACGTGGTCGGCCACGGTGAGCGGTGCACCGACCCGTACCGCCGCCACGACCAGACCTCCTCGGTCACGAACGGCAGCACCGGCGCGAACAGGCGCAACTGCACCGACAGCGCGGTCGCCAGCGCCGCCCGGGCCGAGTCGGCGGCCGGCCCGGTGCCGTAGGCGCGCTCCTTCACCAGCTCGATGTAGTCGTCGCAGAACCGCCAGAAGAACGCCTCGGTGGCCATCAGGGCGGCCGTGTGGTCGTACCCGTCGAAGGCGGTGGTCGCGGTCGCGACCACGCCGGACAGTTCGGCGAGCATTGCGGTGTCCAGCGGTTGGGTCGCCGCGGCCCGCAGCGCGTCGGCGGCGCCCAGCCCGAGCGCGAACCGCGACGCGTTGAGCAGCTTGGTGGCCAGCCGGCGCCCCACCTTGACCTGGGCCGGGTCGAAGGCGAGGTCCATGCCCGGCTTGCCGTTGGCGGCCCAGTAGCGGACCGCGTCGGACCCGTTGCGCTCCAGCAGCGCCATCGGCGTGACCACGTTGCCCTTGGACTTCGACATCTTCTTGCGGTCCGGGTCGAGGATCCAGCCGGAGAGCACAGCTGTGTGCCACGGCAGCGCGCCGTGTTCCAGGTGGGACCGGGCCACAGTGGCGAACAGCCAGGTCCGGATGATGTCGTGCCCCTGCGGGCGCAGGTCCATCGGGAAGACCCGGGCGAACAGGTCCGGGTCGGTCTCCCAGCCGCCGACGATCTGCGGGGTCAGCGACGAGGTGGCCCAGGTGTCCAGCACGTCCGGGTCGCCTGTGAAACCGCCCGGCTCGCCGCGCTGCGACTCCTCGTATCCGGGCGGCGGCTCGCTCGTCGGATCGATCGGGAGCATCGCCTCGTCCGGTGTGAGAGGGTGGGACCAGTCCGGCTCGCCAGCGTCGTCGAGCCGGTACCACACCGGCACCGGCACGCCGAAGAACCGCTGCCGGCTGACCAGCCAGTCACCGGTGAGACCGCCCACCCAGTGCTCGTACCGGTGCCGCATGTGCTCCGGCACCCAGCGCAGCTCCCGCCCCCGGGCCAGCAACTCCTCGCGCAGGCCGGCGTCCCGGCCGCCGTTGCGCAGATACCACTGCCGGGTCGAGACGATCTCCAGCGGCCGGTCGCCGCGCTCGTAGAACTTCACCGGGTGGGTGATCGGCCGCGGCTCGCCGACCAGGTCGCCCGCGTCGGCGAGCAGCTCCACGAGCGTCCGCCGGGCGCCGTTCACCGTCTGCCCGGCCAGTGCCGCGTAGGGCTCCGCCGGCACGCCGGCCGGCGGCTCCCGCAGCAGGCGCCCGTCCCGGCCGATCACCACGCGGGTGTCCAGCCGCAGTTCCCGCCACCAGGTCACGTCGGTCAGGTCACCGAACGTGCAGACCATCGCGATGCCCGTGCCCTTGGCCGGGTCCGCCAGCGGGTGCGCGCGCACCGGCACCTCGACCCCGAACACAGGGGTACGCGCAGCCGCGCCGACCAGGTCCGCGTACCGCTCGTCGTCGGGGTGGCAGACGAGCGCCACGCAGGCCGGCAACAGCTCCGGCCGGGTGGTGTCGATCAGCACCTCGCGGCCGTCCGGCCCGGTGAACCGCAGCCGGTGGTACGCGCCGGGCCGCTCCCGGTCCTCCAGTTCCGCCTGCGCGACGGCGGTGCCGTACCCGACGTCCCACAGAGTCGGCGCCTCGGCCTGGTACGCCTCGCCCCGCGCCAGGTTGCGCAGGAACGCGCGCTGGCTCGCCGCGCGGGCCGCCGACCCGATCGTGGTGTACGTCAGCGACCAGTCCACTGACAGCCCGAGCCGCCGCCACAGCGCCTCGAACGCCTTCTCGTCCTCCACAGTGAGCAGTTCGCACAGCTCGATGAAGTTGCGCCGGGAGATCGCTGTCGGGTTCTTCCGGGCCGCGTCGTCCACCGGTGCGGCCGGCGGGCGCCAGTCCTTGTCGTACGGCAACGACGGGTCGGGACGCACGCCGTACACGTTCTGCACCCGGCGTTCGGTGGGCAGCCCGTTGTCGTCCCAGCCCATCGGGTAGAAGACGGTGCGCCCGCGCATCCGCTGGAACCGGGCCACCGTGTCGGTGTGGGTGTACGAGAAGACGTGACCCATGTGCAGCTCGCCCGACACGGTCGGCGGGGGAGTGTCGATCGCGTATACGTCCGACCGCTCCTTCGTGCGGTCGAACGCGTACGTGCCGTCCTCCTGCCAGCGGCGGGCCCAGGTCTCCTCGAGGCCGTCCAGGCTCGGACGCTCGGGGACGCCGCCGCGAGGGCTGATCGTCGTGTCGGTCATCAGCCGATGGTAGGCAGCCACCCTGCCGCACTCCACGACTTTCCCCACCCCGCGCGTCCTCGTCGATCTTGCATTTGCCGCCCCGGCGCAAGCCACTAATCGGGCATCCCTCGGGCCGCAAGTGCAAGATCGACGAGGGTGGAGGGGAGAGGGGCTAGAGGAGGGAGTCGCGCCACTGGCGGTGCAGGGCGGCGTAGCGGCCGTCGGCGGCGATCAGCTCGGCCGGCGGGCCGTCCTCCACGATCCGGCCGTCGTCGAGCACCAGCACCCGGTCCGCTGTCTCCACCGTGGAGAGCCGGTGGGCGATCACCAGGGCGGTACGGTCGCGCAGCACGCTGTGCAGGGCCCGCTGCACCAGCCGCTCGGTCGGCACGTCGAGCGACGAGGTCGCCTCGTCGAGGATCAGCACCCGGGGATCGGCGAGGAACGCCCGGGCGAACGCGACGAGCTGCCGCTGCCCGGCGGAGAGCCGACCGCCGCGCCGGTGCACGTCGGTGGCGTACCCGTCCGGCAGCGCGGCGATGAAGTCGTGCGCGCCGATCGCCCGGGCGGCCGCGACCACCGCCTCGTCGTCGGCGTCGGGGCGGCCGAACCTGATGTTGTCGGCCACGGAACCGCTGAACAGGTGCGTCTCCTGGGTCACCAGCACCACCGCCCGGCGCAGCTCGGCGTCTGCGAGGTCGCGCAGGTCCACCCCGTCCAGCCGGATCACGCCCGCGTCGGGGTCGTGGAAGCGGGCCACCAGCTTCGCGACAGTGGACTTCCCGGCGCCGGTCGGCCCGATCAACGCCACTGTCTGCCCGGGCGGCACGGTCAGGTCCAGGCCGGACAGGATCGGTGTTCGGCGGCGGTAGCCGAAGTCGACGGCGCGGAAGGTGACGGCCCCGCGCGGCGGTCCGGCCGGCAGCGGCACCGGCCGCGCCGGTTCGGCCACCGCCGGGCGCTCGTCCAGCACGCCGGCCAGCTTCTCCAGCGCGGCGGTCGCCGACTGGAGCGAGTTGTAGAACTGGCTCAGCTCCTCCATCGGCTCGAAGAACCGGCGCAGGTAGAGCAGGAACGCGGCGAGCACGCCCACCTCCACGCCGCCGCCCAGCACCCGCCAGCCGCCGTACCCGAGCACCACCGCAGCGGTCAGGTTGCCGATCAGCCGGATGCCCGGCGAGTAGATCGCGATCAGCCGGAACGCGCGCAGGCTGGAGCGCCGGTAGTCGTCGTTCACAGTGGCGAAGATGCGGTCGTTGCGGTCCTCCCGCCGGTACGCCTGGACGGCCCGGATGCCGCGCAGCGACTCGACGAAGTGCACGATGACCAGCGCCACCGCCTCCCGGGTGCGCCGGTACGCCCCGGCCGAGGCGCGGGCGAACCAGCGTGACAGCACGAACAGGAACGGGAAGGCGAGCAGCGTCACCGCCGCCAGTGGCAGGTCCAGCCAGAGCAGGATGCCCGCCACCGACAGCACTGAGAGCCCGGCCATCACCAGCTTGTCGATGCCGCCGTCGACCAGCTCGGCGATCGACTCCAGGTCGCTGGTCAGCCGGGACACCATCCGCCCGGACGTGTAGCGCTCATGGAACCCGACGTCGAGGCGGAGGAAGTGCCCGTACACCCGGCGGCGCAGGTCCAGCAGGACGGCCTGGCCGATCCGGGCGGCGAGGGTGAGGAACGCGCGCCGGGCCGCGTACTCGACAGCGGTCGCGACCACGAACGCGGCGGCGACAGCGATCAGCGGGCCGGGATCGCCGGCCCGCAGCGGCTCGATACCCCTGTCGATGCCGAGCATGACCAGGTACGGCCCGGACATCGCGGCGGCGTTCTGGGCCAGCAGCAACGCCACCGCCAGCCCGAGGGCCCGCCGGTGCGGGCGCAGCAGCCGGCGCAGCAGCAGCCGGCTGCGGGCACGCAGCCGGGTCACCGCCTCCGGGGACGAGTCCTCGGCCCGGCTGCGGTCGGCGTCCGGATCGGTGGCCCGCCCTCGCCAGCGGGACAGGTCTTCACCGTCGCCGTGGCGCGCGCCGGTCGTCCCGTTACCGTTCGGCGCGTCGCGGGGCCGGGGCACCCGCGGCGCGCGGCCGGTCACGAGCGCACCAGGCCGACGCCGTCGCTCCGGCGCTCCGGCTCGGCGGACAGCACCGCCCGGTAGGCGGGTACGCGGGCCAGCAGCTCCGAGTGGGTGCCGACGGCGACGATCCGGCCGTCGTCGAGCAACGCCACCCGGTCCGCCAGTGCCACGGTCGAGGGGCGGTGCGCCACCAGCAGGGTCGTGGTGGCGGTGTCCCGCAGCACGCGGCGCAGGGCCGCCTCGACGAGCGCCTCGGTGTGCACGTCGAGTGCGGAGAGCGGGTCGTCGAGCACCAGCACCGCGGGCCGGCCGAGCACCGCACGCGCCAGCGCGAGACGCTGCCGCTGCCCGCCGGACAGCGACAGCCCCTGCTCACCGACCCGGGTCGAAAGCCCCCAGGGCAGCTCGTACGCGAACTCCGCCTGGGCCAGCGTCAGCGCGGCCCGGACCTCGTCCTCGCTCGCGTCCGGGCGGCCCAGTGTGAGGTTCTCCCAGACCGACATGGAGAACAGCGTCGGCTCCTCGAACGCGACGGCGACCAGCCGCCGCAACGACTCCAGCCGCAGGTCACGCACGTCGTACCCGTCGAGCGTGATCCGGCCGCGGGTGACCTCGTGCAGCCGGGGGACGAGGGACAGCAGCGTGCTCTTGCCGCAGCCGGTGGCGCCGACGAGCGCCATCGTCTCGCCCGGCTCGACTGTCAGGTCCAGATCGCGCAGCACCGGCGCGGACGTGCCGGGGTAGCGGAAGCCGACCCCCTCGAAGCGGAGCCGGCCGCGCACCTCGCCCCGGTCGAGCGGCCGGGCGTGCGGTGCGTCCACGATGGTCGGCGGCGTGTCCAGGACCTCCTGGATCCGGTCGGCGGCGGTCGCGGCCTCCTGGCCGTTGGCGATGATCCAGCCCAGCGACTGCACCGGCCAGATCAGCATGAGCTGGAGACTGACGAACGCGACCAGCTCCCCGATGGACAGCACGCCGTCGGCGACCGCCGCGGCGCCGGCCACCAGGACCGCGCCGAGGGTCAGGTTGGGCACCAGGTCGAACAACGCGGAGGTACGGGCCAGCAGCCGGGCCTTGCCGATCCCGGTGTCGCGCAGCCGGCGCGCGCCGACGGCGAACCGGGCCGCCAGTTCCGGCCCACGCCCGTACGCCCGCATGGTGCGCAACCCCAGCGCGGTCTCCTCGACCAGCGTGGCGACGTCGCCCTGCTGGTCCTGCATGCGCCGTGACGCCGCGTGGTAGTGGCGCGCGAAGCGGCGGCTGATCAGGAACAGCGGTACGGCGCTCGCCGCGACCAGCAGCCCCAGCCACTGGTGCAGCCGGATCAGCAGCGCCACCACCGCCGCGTAGGTGACCAGGTTGAGGACCAGGAACAGCAGCCCGAAGGAGAGGAACCGCCGGATCACCGAGAGGTCGCTGGTGATCCGGGACAACAACTGGCCGGACTGCCAGCGGTCGTGGAAGCCGGCCGGAAGCCGTTGCAGGTGGGCGTAGATGTCGGCGCGGATGGCGGCCTCCATGCCCACCGAGGACGACGACTGCGTCCAGCGGCGGATGAAGATGAGGACCGCCTCGGCCACGCCGAGCAGCAGCGCGAGGGCGCCGAGCCGGAGCAGCCCGGCCTCGTCGTGCCGGGCCACCGGCCCGTCGACCACCCGCTGCACCACGAGCGGAACGGCCAGGCTCGCCGCGGTGGCGGCAAGCGCCGCGACCAGCAGCCAGGCGAACTCCGTCGCGTACGGGCGCAGGTAGGGCCGCAGCCGCCAGAGGTTGCGCAGCGGCTGGGACCGGGCGCCGGGATGCGCCGCGGGGTTGCCGTCGCTGGACGCGGGCACTACCCGACGGTAGCCGCCGGGGGTGACAGTCCGGCTGTCAGCTAGCCGTCACCCGTCCCTCATGCCCGAGAAGCCACTTCTTCACGTCCAGGCCCCAGCGGTATCCGCCGAGCGAGCCGTCGGTGCGCAGCACCCGGTGGCAGGGCACGAACAACGCGGCGGCGTTGCGCGCGCAGGCCGCCGCGGCGGCCCGGATCGCCGCCGGTCGCCCGGCCAGCGCGGCGAAGCCGGTGTAGGTGACCGGGTCGCCGGGCTTCACGTCGCGCAGCACCTGCCAGGCGTGCGTCAGGAATGCGCCGCCGGTGTGCTGCTCCACCGCTACCGCGTCGATCGCGGTGAGTTCACCGTCCAGGTAGGCCCGCACGGCGGCGGTCACCGGACCGAGGTCGGCCCGTTCCCGCAGCTCGCCGCGCAGGCTCGGGTGGATCAACGGCAGCAGGTCCGCCGGGTCGGCGGTGAAGCCCGCCGCGCGTACCGCCCCGGTCGGGCCGGCGAGCACGCTCAACGGGCCGGCGGGGGTGTCGATGACGGTGCTGTCCACAGTGCTCATGCTGCTCTCCAGAGTCGGATGGTCGCGTACGACCGCCAGGGGCGCCAGCGGTCGGCGTACGCGGACAGGGTCTTCGGGTCGTCGGACAGGCCGAGCGCCGCTGCGCCACGGCGTACGCCCAGGTCGGTGGTGAGCGCGACATCCGGGTCGCCGAGTGCGCGCATGGCCAGGTAGCCGGTGGTCCACGGGCCGATACCGGGCACCGCGGCCAGGAGCCGGACCGTCTCCTCCCGGTCGCCTCCGGGTTCCAGGTCGAGTTCGCCGTCGGCGACCGCGCGGGCCAGCGCACGGAGCGTCTCCCGGCGGGCCGCCGGCATCCGGAACGCCGTGTCCGGCGCCGCGAGCACCTCCGCCGGACCGGGGAACGCCACCAGGCCGTCCGCCGGGTCGTCGGCAGCCGCCCCGCTCGCTGCCCGGGTGGCGGAGAGCAGGCGGGTGAGCGTGGTCCGCGCCGAGGCCAGCGAGACCTGCTGGGTGGCGACGGCGCGGACGGCCAGCTCGAAACCGTCGACCGCGTGCGGCAGCCGGACGCCGGGCTCGGCCGCGACGGCCGGGGCCAGCGCCGGGTTGGCGGCCAGTGTGGCGTCCACCGCTACCGGGTCGGCGTCCAGGTCGAGCAGGCGGCGGCAGCGGGCCACCGCGGGGGCCAGGTCACGCATGTCGGCCAGCCGCAGCGTCGCGTCGATGTGGCCGTCGGCAGGGGCCAGCGCCACCGTGGCGGGACCGTGCGGCAGTCGCAGCCCTCGGTGGTAGGTGCCGTCGCGGACCACCTCGACGCCGGGTAGCGCGCGCAGCGCGAGAAAGTCCAGCAGCGCGCCCGCGTGCAGCGGGGGCCGGTACGCCAGCCGTAGCGAGAGCGTGCCCGCCCCGGTGGTCGCCGCCGGGCCACGTCGGCCGGCCCGCAGCTCGGACGGCGTGCCGCCGTAGACCTCGCGGACCGTGTCGTTGAACTGCCGGACGCTGCCGAACCCGGCGGCGAAGGCCACCTCGGCCAGGCCGAGGCCGGTGGTCTCGATCAGGATCCGGGCGGTCTGTGCGCGCTGGGCCCGGGCCAGCGCCAGCGGGCCGGCGCCCAGCTCGGCCCGGAGCATCCGGTGCAGGTGCCGCTCGGTGTAGCCCAGCCGGGTGGCCAGCCCGGGCACCCCGTCCCGGTCCACCACGCCGTCGGCGATCAGCCGCATGGCGCGACCGACCAGGTCGGCCCGGACGTCCCACTGGGGCGAGCCCGGTGCCGCGTCCGGCCGGCACCGGCGGCACGCCCGCAGCCCGGCCCCCTGCGCGGCGGCGGCGGACGGGAAGAACCGGACGTTCTGCCGCTTCGGCGTCATCGCCGGACAGGACGGCCGGCAGTAGATCCCGGTCGACGTCACGCCGGTGTAGAACCAGCCGTCGAACCGCGGGTCGCGGCTGTCGACGGCTCGGTAGCACCGCTCGAAGTCCAGTTCCATGCCACGATCCTGCCTCGCAGCTCCGACGCTCGGCTGGCGGGATTCAGACATGATGTGCGGCAGTCGCGCCCGCTCGGGGAAGTGGCGGCATCCCGAGCCCCGGGACACCGCCACTCCGCCGAGGTGGCGTGGATCATGACCGGCGGACCCGGGAAAGTGTCGTAAGTGGTCGGTAGCGTCCCGCCACCAACTCAAGAAGAGGTGCGGGGCATGGCGAGCGTGGCCGGGCGGGGTGTCCGCTGATGCGATCGGGGCGAGCACCGTTGGACGCCGCGGTGGTGGAGGGCTTCTACGAGCGGATGCGGGTGGTGGCGCCGGCCGCGTACGGCGCGATCGAGCGCGACCGGGCCGGTGACCCCGGTCGCCCCTTCGCGGACACCGCCTGCGGGCGGCTGGCCGGCTCCCTCGACCCGGACGGGCTGCGCGCGCTCGGCATGTGGGCGCACCACTGGTGCATGCGCTTCTACGACGACGACACCCGGGTCGGCCTGCGGCTGGTCCGCGAGATCGCCGCCCGCTCCGGCCTGGGCTGGACCGCCGACGAGGTGCGGTGGCTGCTCGACCGGTCGTACGCGGCCGGTCCCGCCGCCGCGCACCGGTTCACGCTGCCGCTCGCGGCCGCGGCGCAGCTACCGGCCGGTGTGCTGCCCGAGGGCGTCACCGCCGAGGCGTGGCCGGAAGACTGGCGTCGGCTGCGGGCCGGCTGACCGCGCCGCCACCGCGCCGCCGTCCCGCCGCCTGCCCGAAGGTCGGCCGGCGTCGTTGTCGGGCTGTCCGCGCCGCCGCCCGGCTGCGGGCGCGGCGATCGACCGGGCATCTGCGCGAGCACCATCGCCGCCACGGCCACCGCGAAACCGGTGAGCTGGACCGGGTCCAGCGCCTCACCGAGCACCACCCAGCCGAGTGCCGCCGCGGTGAGCGGGCTCAGCGCGCCGAGCACCGACACGCGGGACACCGGCAGTCGCGCCGCGCCCCGGAACCACAGCACGTACGCCAGCGCGGTGCCGGCCAGCCCGAGCCACGCGTACCCGAGAAGGGCCGGCCCGTCGGGCACGGGCGGCGCGCCCTCGACGGCGGCGGCGACCGGCACGATCATCAGGCCACCGGCGACGAGCTGCCAGCTCGTCGCGGCGAGGACGCCCGTTCCGGGCGGCCGGCCCCAGCGGCGGGTGAGCACAAGTCCGGCGGCCATCGCCACGGCGCCGGCCAGTCCGGCGGTGACGCCGAGCGGGTCGAGGCTGGCACCTGGGCGCAGCACCACGAGGGCGACGCCGAGCGGGGCGACCGCGGCGGCGACCAGCGCCGGCCGGGTGGGGCGGTCACGGAGCAGCGCGACTGTCAGCACCGCCACCAGCAGTGGCTGCGCGGCGCCGAGGACGGCGGCGGTGCCGCCGGGCAGCCGGTACGCGGCGAGGAACAGCAGTGGGAAGAACACCCCGATGTTCAGCGCGCCGAGCACGGCGGCTCGCCCCCACCAGAGACCGTGTGGTCGTCGGCGGGTCAGGGCGAGCAGCAGCAGACCGGCCGGGAGGGCGCGGATCGCCCCGGCCCAGAGCGGCCGGTCCGGGGGAAGGAGTTCGGCGGTGACCAGGTAGGTGGTCCCCCAGGTGATCGGGGCGGCGGCGGTGAGCGCGACGTCGGTCCAGCGGCGGTTCATGTCGGCCTCTCTCGGCTCTAAGTATCTTAGCACTAAGCTAATCAGCCCCGAGCGAAAAGGGGAAGTGGGACGTGCGGCACAATCGGCAGCCGTGACAGGCGACGAGGTGGACGCGATCGTCGAGCAGTGGCGGCGGGAACGACCAGGTATGCGGCCCGAGCCGATGGCCGTGTTCGGCCGCATCTACCGGCTGGCCCGGCTGGTCGGCGACGGCCAGGAGAAGGTGTATGCGGGCTGGGGCATCGGCCGGGGCGAGTTCGACGTGCTGGCCGCGCTGCGGCGCTCCGGCTCGCCGTACACGCTGGCGCCGAAGGCGCTCGCCGCCTCGCTGATGCTCACCTCCGGCGGCATGACCGGGCGGCTCGATCGCCTCGAACGCGCGGGCCTGGTGCGGCGCTCCCCGGACCCGGCCGACCGGCGGGCGCTGCGGGTCACGCTCACCGACACCGGCCGCCGGGTGGTGGAGGAGTCGGCCGAGGCCGGGCTCGCGGTGCAGCGGCGGATCCTCGACGCGCTTCCGCCCGCCGACCAGGACCGGCTGGCCGACCTGCTGCGCGCGTTGCTCGCGGCGGCCGAGGCCGGGCCGGCGGATCCGGCACAATGATCGGCACCGTCACCGCCCGGAAGGACGCCCATGCCCGCCACCGAACCGACGATCGTCGCCACCAGCATGGGTTTCGCCAGCCGTCGCCGTGGCCCCTGGGACGCGCGGCCCAGCGCCCTGTTCGACCTGATGGCCGAACTTGCCGGGGCCGGTGACGCGCCCCGCGTCTGCTACCTCGGCCAGGCCACCGGCGACCAGCCGACCGGGTTCACCGTCTTCTACGGCGCCTTCGCCGGCACCCGGTTCCGCGCCTCCCACCTGGCGCTCTATCCGATGCCCAACGTCGAGGACATCCGGGCGCACCTGCTCGCGCAGGACGTCATCTGGGTCGGCGGCGGCAGCGTGGCGAACCTCTGCGCGGTCTGGCGGGTGCACGGCCTGCCGGAGATCCTGCACGAGTGCTGGCAGGCCGGAGTGGTGCTCGGCGGGGTCTCCGCCGGTTCGATCTGCTGGCACACCGGCGGCGCCACCGACAGCTACGGTCCGACGCTGCGGCCCTTCACCGAAGAGCTGGGCTGGCTCCCGTACGGCAACGGCGTGCACTACGACAGCGAGGAGCAGCGCCGCCCGCTGATGCACCGGCTGGTCGCCGACGGCACGCTGCCGGCGAGCCACTGCACCGACGACGGCGTGGGGCTGATCTACCGGGGCACCCGGCTGGCCGAGGCGGTGGCGGACCGTCCCGGCGTGGCCGCGTACGAGCTGGTCCGCGCCGAGGACGGCACCGCCCGGGAGACCCGGATCGAGCCGCGCCTGCTGTCCGCCGAGCCGGAGTGACAGGCTTCGCGGACCTGCCTGCCCGGCGCGGCCGGCGAAGCGCGTAAGCTGGTTCGTCGTGAGTCTCACCATCGGCATCGTCGGCCTGCCCAACGTGGGCAAGAGCACCCTGTTCAACGCGCTGACCAAGAACGACGTGCTCGCCGCGAACTACCCGTTCGCCACCATCGAGCCGAACGTCGGCGTGGTCGGGCTGCCCGACGAGCGGCTGGCCAAGCTGGCCGAGATCTTCTCCTCGCAGAAGGTGCTGCCGGCGCCGGTCTCGTTCGTCGACATCGCCGGCCTGGTCCGGGGTGCCTCCAAGGGGCAGGGCCGGGGCAACGCGTTCCTCGCCAACATCCGGGACGCCTCGGCGATCTGCCAGGTGGTGCGCGCCTTCTCCGACCCGAACGTGGTGCACGTCGACGGCAAGGTCTCCCCGGCCGACGACATCGAGACGATCAACACCGAGCTGATCCTGGCCGACATCCAGACGCTGGAGAAGGCGCTTCCCCGGCTGGAGAAGGAGGCCAAGCTCCGCAAGGACCGGGCCGCCGCGGTCGAGGCAGCGAAGAAGGCGGTCGAGGTCCTCGACAACGGCGTGACCCTGTACGCGGGCGCCGCCGCCGCGAAGGTCGAGCTGGAACACCTGCGTGAGCTGCATCTGCTCACCACCAAGCCGTTCCTCTACGTCTTCAACGTCGACGAGGCCGAGCTGGGCAACGACGAGTTCCTCGACGAGCTGCGCGGCCTGGTCGCCCCCGCCGAAGCGATCTTCATGGACGCCAAGATCGAGTCCGAGCTGGTGGACCTGCCCGAGGACGAGGCCCGCGAGCTGCTGGAGTCGATCGGGCAGTCCGAGCCCGGCCTGAACCAGCTCGTCCGGGTGGGCTTCCGGACGCTCGGGCTCCAGACGTACCTGACGGCCGGCCCCAAGGAGGCGCGGGCCTGGACCGTCCCGGTCGGCGCGACCGCGCCGGAGGCCGCCGGGGTGATCCACAGCGACTTCCAGCGCGGCTTCATCAAGGCCGAGGTGGTCTCCTACAACGACCTGGTCGAGGCCGGATCGATGGCGGCGGCCAAGGCCGCCGGCAAGGTCCGGATCGAGGGCAAGGAGTACGTCATGCAGGACGGCGACGTGGTGGAGTTCCGCTTCAACGTCTGAATCCGGCCTGTTCCCGCAGGTCAGAGTGTTGGTGCCTCGCCCTGGGGCACACCTGGGGCACAACCCCACGCTTCGTCGACCGCCCGGCGGGTGCGCTCCTCCGAGTCCGGCATCAGGTGACCGTACGTCGACAGGACCAACGTCGCGTTCTCGTGCCCCAGCCTCTCGGCCACGGTGATGACCGACTCGCCCTGCATCAGCAGGACAGAGGCGTAGTGGTGGCGCAGGTCGTGGGTCGTGATGCTCTCCGGCAGGCCCGCTTTCCGCACGGCCGCGCCGAAGATGATCGTGCCGTAGTAGTCGTGCCGGTAGGGGCCGACGAAGCGGGTCGTGAACAGGGTGCCGTCATCAGCCGGCGGGAACTGCGCCATGTGCGCCCGCAGCGCGTCGGCGACGACCTGGGGCAGCGGCACGATCCGGCGCGAGCGCGGTGTCTTGGGGACCGTCCGCACCTTGGACTGGGGCGCGAACTGCCACTCAATCCGCACCAGGCGTGCGGCGAAGTCGACATCCTGCACCCGCAGCGCGAGCAGCTCGCCGAGGCGCAAGCCCAACCCGGCCTGGGTGAGGACCATGGCGCGGTTGCGGGCGGGGATCGCGTCAGCGAGCGCGCGAACCTGGTCAACGGTGAGCGGCACGACGCGCTCGCGGTGGGCTGACGGCAGGCTGACCCGGACCACGGGCGAGCGGCCGACGAGCCGATCCAGCACGGCCGCCGCGTAGACCGAGCGGAGCAGCCCGACGAGGTTGCGCAGCGTTGACGGCGACAGCACCTTGCCACGGTCTGCCGCCCACGCCTGCACCTCGGAGGGCACGACGGCCGCCAGGCGGCGGGAGCCGAGCGGAGTCGCGGCAATGTGTGTCTCGATCAGGCTGGAGACACGGCGGGCGGTGGTAGGACGGTGAGCGCGGCCGGCAGCCCAGCGGCGGGCGTACTCGACGACGGTTGTCTTGTCGGACGGGTCGACGTACTGCCCGCGCACGATGTCGGCTTCGACCTGGGCGAGGAAGCGATCGGCGTCGGCCTTGCGCGTGAAGGAGCGCTTGCGCTGGCGGCGGGCGTCGTCGCGCCACCGGGCCAGGTAGGTGACCTTGCCGTCACGTGTCCGCTTCTCCACGCTGCCCATGTCAGGCCGCCTGCCCCGACAGCCAGGACCGCACGTCGGCCGGGTCGTAGCGCAGGTGTCGGCCGACCTTGAACGCCCGGGGACCGGTGCGCCGGTAGCGCCACTGGTAAAGCGTGCCGACAGGCACCCGCAGGAACGCCGACACCTCCTCGATCGACCACAGTTCGGTCGCTGCTTCACGGGTTGCCAATGCTGTCTCCTCCTGTCGTCAGCTATGCGGCCGACGCGATACCGGCCGGGGTGGTGCCGAGTTCGTGGGCGAGTTCTTCGCGGCCGGTGGTTCGTCGCTCGCGGGCGAGGGCGGCGGCGGTGTTGGCGAGCAGGGCATCACCTGAGGTGTGCCAGCCGACTCCGGCGAAGGTGAGACTGCCGACGATGAGCGTGGTGTCCTCGTCGACCTGCTCGATGGGTGGGCCGCTGGCGGCGGGGTGTTCGTGGTCCTGGTGCTCGTGGCGCCGGTACTGGACGCGGGTGTCGCGTAGGAGTTGGAAGGTGACGGAGTAGCGGCGGGCTTTGGTGAGGAAGTGGCCGCCGTAGCCGAGCATGTGCGCCCACCGCCGTAGGCGGGTGTACGGGTTGCCGCTGGCCGGTTTTGACGGTTCAGCGTCAAGGGCAGCTTGACGCTGGGCGACGCAGACGGGGCAGGCCCGGTAGCGAGTGTGGGTGCCGCAGTCGGGGCACTCCCAGCGCTCGATGAAACCGGGACGTGGACGGCGTTCCCGTGGCCGTCCGGACAGTGGGGCCGGGGCGTTGGTGGGTCGGCCAATGCGCCAGCAGGCGTCGATGAGGCGGGCGGTGTGGTCGCCGTCGGGGTCGGCGAAGTCGCCGATGGTGTCGGCGGTCAGGCGGGTGGAGGTGTGCCCCGTGGCCTCGGTGCTCTTGGTGGCGTACTTGGCAAGGTATCCGGCGACGAGGCTGTCCGTGACCTCTCCGGTGCCGTCGGTGGCGATTGGTTCCAGGTCTAGCTGTTCGCCCCAGGCAATCGGCCAGCCGTCGGGCCGGTCAGGGTGAGGCGGGGTGTGGAAGGCGATCTGCCGGGCGGCGTGGCGCAGCGCGTCTACAAGGTCGTCGACGGTGAACCCGGCCGGCGGGGGCACGACGTTGTCGGGGTCCAGGCCGTCGACGCCGTCGAGGCGGGCAATGGCGTGGAAGTGCACCGCTCCCCGTGCTTGCAGTTCGGCGACCTTCCCGGGCGACAGCCTCACCGGGGCGACCTTGCGCGTCTTGCCGGAGGCGGTGACCACCTCGACCCGAGGGATGCCGCGGCGTTGGGCGAGTTTCGCCAGCCAGCGTTCCGCGGCTTGCTTCGTGCGGTGCCAGAGTTCACCGGCGAAGATGTTCCAGACGACCTGGTGGTCGTGGTCGTAGCAGTCCAGGCACAACGGATGCCCAAGCACCGCGTCACCGGTCTCGTGCCTCGCCCAGCAGACGGCGGGTCGGCCGTGGGGGCAAAGTCCGGTGTCGCGCCGGGCGTGGCAGGGTTCGGCGCGGCAGTCGCAGCGGCGTCGGTTGCGGCAGGTGTGCCGCTTCACCTTCCGGGCGTGGACGGTGCCGAACGACGGCGCGGTGAAGGTGGCGAACACCGCCGGATGTGATGCCACCGATTCGGGGACGCCTTTGCCGCCGACCAGGCCGGCGCGCAGGAGTTGGAAGGCATCCCGCTGGTAGGTCTGCGCGCAGGTGGGGCAGACCGTGGCGCGGCGGTTGCCGCACGCCTTGTAGATGGCGGCGTCGGGCATGGCGTCGGTGTGCCGCTGGTCGAGGATGCGGCCGGTGCCAGGTTCGACGGTGTAGAGGCTGCCGGCGAGGCGGATGGGTCGGGTGCAGCCGGCGGCGGCGCGGACGTGGTCGAGCCAGCCGAAGTAGTCGGGTCGGGTGGCGCGTTGGAAGGCGGACCCGGCGGCGGTGTAGGCGTAGACGGGGGTGGTGGTGTCGGCGTTCGAGCCCACACCCCGGGCCACGAGCGTCCGGGGTGTGAGGTCCAGCGTCGACGCCATCAGGCGGCCACCTCGTGGGGCCGGGTGTGGTCGGGGCCGTGGTGGCCCATGAAGACCTCGGTGATGCGTCGGGTGGTGACGATGGTCCGGCAGGCGCCGCACTGGCGGTCGGCCGGTTCGTGCCGGTGGCACGCAATGGTGGTGGTCACCTGGCCGCAGCGGATGGTGACCGGGGTCCGGCAGGGGCCGCCGGGGATGACGTGGATGACCGTGCGTCGGGTGTCGTAGGGGTGCGGCTCGTCCGGGTAGGCCGGGCAGGTGTGGGTGACCTGCTCGATGTCGACGACGTGAATGGTCATCGGGCACCACCGGCCACGGGGGTGCCGTTGACGGGCGTGGTGTGGCCGCCGAGGGTGTGCAGCAGTTCCCGGGCGATGTCCGGGGTGACCGACAGCAGGTCGGCCAGTTCGTCGATGGTGATGGGACGGCCGGTGCTCTGTTCGTGGCGGCCGATGACGAAGCGGGCGGTGGGGATGAGGTGCGCGGGCACCTCGGGTCGGGTGATCGGCACCGGGTTGACGGGTGCCTCGACGACGGCCGGGGCGGCCGGCGGGGTGCCGATGGTCGGCGGCTCGTCCACGAGCTGGTCGGCAGCCTCGGTGGTGTCGGTGTGGTCGGTGGTGGTTTTGACCGGGGCGAGGACGAGTTTGACCAGGGCCATGAAAGCCAGAGCGGGGACGGCGGACAGGAGCCAGCCGGAGGGGCCAACTTGGCCGACGGCGACGCCGAGCTGTGCGGCGAGGGAGAAGCCGGCGAAGGCGATCAGGAGGACCAGCGGGTAGCCGATCGGGCCGCCGTGGCGCTTACGACGGCGGATGACGAGCAGGCAGGCGACCGGGACGAGTTCGGAGATGACGGCGTTGGCCCAGCCGAACCAGCCGGAAGTGCCTTCCGGGCTGTTGGCCATGGTCCAGTCGTGGACGTGGGTGAAGGAAGCCGCCCCAGCGGCGAGGCCGACGAAGATGACGATGAGGACCAGGACGCCGCCTTCCAGGCGGGCGGGCCAGGCAGCGGGCGGGTTAGTGGTGGGCATGGGGGGTCACCTCCGGTGCCGGGATGCTGTCGAGGGGGATGAGGTCGACCACACCGGAGCAGTGGGCGCACATGATCGGGGCCAGGCCCTGGGCGGCGAGCTGGTTGCGGAAGCAGGGCAGGCAGGTGAAGTCGGCGGGGAAGAGGCCGTCGCCTTCGCAGAGGGCGCAGCGGCCGAGGCAGACGGGGCAGGGCGTGTAGACCGGGCCGAGGACGTCGTGGACGCCAGCGGGCGAGTTGCCCTCGATGCACCACAGGCACGGGTCGGACAGGTTGAAGGTCATCGGTCGCCTCCGTGGCAGTCGAGGCAGCAGCCGTAGCGGCGGGGGATGTAGTAGGGCTTGGTCTGGCCGCAGTGGCGGCAGGTGCGGCGAGCCCGCAGGGCTTTGGCGATAGCGGCCCGCTGGGCCGGAGTCGCGACCCGTTTGGGCGCGGCGAGGTCGAGGCGGTAGAGGTAGGCGACGCGCTTACCGCGACGCCACAGGATTTGCGCGACCGCGTGATGCCCGCCCGGGCGGAGTCCGGCGGCGCGGAGCTGGCGGCGGGTGGCCAGGCCGTCGGGGGCGAGCCGGTAGGGGTAGGTGGGGAATTCGTCGGCGGGGTTGGCCGGGTCGTAGGTATAGACGGTCATGACTGACCTCCCCAGCGCTGCTGGGCGGCCTGCTTGGAGATGCCGAGGCGCTGGCCGATTTCGGCCCAGGAGTAGCCGAAGGCGCGCAGGCCGACGACGGCTTCGCCGATGGCGTCGTCGAGGTTGGCCGACAGTGCGACGAGGTCGCGGAGGGCTTCCACGTCACCGGCGGCGACGCGGCGGCCGTGGGCGCGGATGATGCGGCGAGCGAACGCGGCGAACGCGTCGTTCTCGACGACTTCACGCCGCTTGCGGCGAGAGGGGGCGCGCGTCAAGGACGCCTTGACGGTGAACATCAGTTCTCGCCTCCCTGGTTGTGGAGGCGGTCCCACTCGTCGGCAGCCGCGTCGAGGGCGGTGATGACCTGCTCGGCGGTGCGGGCGGGGTCGTCGTTCCAGGAGTAGGGAGAGGTGTGCTCGTCGAGCAGGTAGCCGTCCTCGTCGATGTGGAAGACCGGGGCGTGGTCGTCGAGGTAGTCGACGAACGCGGCCATGGCCGCGAGGTAGTCGGCGAGCGCGCTCGGGTCGAGCTGGGCGAAGTGCTCGACGCGGTGTCCGGCGGTGGCGATGCCGATAGCCCCGGCGGCGCAGGCCGGCGGGGTGAGGGTGTCAGTGGTGGGGGCGTAGTAGGTGCCCTGGTGCCAGCCGTGCCGGCGCAGGTAGAGGGCAGCGCACCGGAGCAGGTCAGCGGGTGTGACCCGGACTCCGGTGGCAGGGTTTTGGGTAGCCTTCATGGCAGCCACGTCCTTTCGGGGCTGTTGGTGGAGGTCGGCAGGACCAGCACTGCTGCCAGGCGATGTCCTGGTCCTGTCGGCCGCTTATCGGGTGGTGCGCAGCCGCAAGTAGCGGCGCTGGCGGGTGTCGTCGCCGCCCATCGATCGCGGGGCGGACAGGTAGACGAGTCGGCCGCTGGCCGAGGCGACCTGGACCATGGCGGTGATGTCCTCGGGACGGCCGACGATCCACAGTTCCGTGTACTGCGCGGCCCGCTGGCTGTTGGCGCGGGCGTAGGTGCGTTCCCGGGTGGTCATGCCGCCACCCCGAAGTCGACGCGGGTGAGGTCCGGAACCTGCTCCGGTAACCGGCGTGGCCGGCGGATCCAGGCGGCGTAGTCCGCGATGCCCGCGATCTGGGCATCGGTCAGGTAGGCGACCTTGATGCGGCGAGGAACGCCGCCTTCGGCGATCAGGTAGGCCGCGCCCTGGTTGGTGGGGGCGATGTCGGTGGCCGTGTAGCCCTGCTCGGCCCAGCCGTGGCCGAGGACGATGTTTGAGCTGTTGGGGGTGGTGCAGCGGAACGCGGCGCGGTAGCCGAACAGGTCCCGCAGGCTGGTGGGGATGATGTCGAACGACGGCCGCTGAGTCGCGGCCACGACCGGGATACCGGCGGCCCGGCCCCGGGCGACCAGGTCACGCAGGAGAGCGACGAACTCCTCCTGCTCCTGCTTGCTGCCGACGGTGGCGGAGTAGAAGGCGATCTCGTCGACCAGGACGGTGATGACCGACAGGCCGTCGTCGGCGGTCACCTTGCGGCGCCCGTGGGCGCGCAGCCAGGCGTAGCGGTTGTTCATCACCAGTTGCAGCCGCTTGAGGACGGTCAGGGCCTCGGTGATGTCCGGACCGATGAACGCATCAGCGGAGTCTTCCCACTGGCCCAGCTCAACGAGCTTGCCGTCGAGCAGCACGAGCCGGGAATCGACGCTGAGGGCGGCGTGGGCCGCGATGCAGTTGAGCAGCCCGGACTTTCCGCCGCCGGGCTCACCACCGGCGAGAAGGTTGCGGTAGGCGAGGGTGATGTAGACGGGCTGGCCGAACTCGTCGATCCCGATGAAGATCGGGTCGAACATCGACAGGCCAGGACCCACCGGCACCGCAGCAGCGGGGGCGGGAATCGCGGTCATCGGTGCCCTCCTTGGGCGTTTGGTGGACGCGAGGAACCACACGAACGAGCCCGCAGGGCTCCTCGCGTCCCAGGTGAAATTGGGGGTCAGATCCAGTCGGAAACGTCGTCCTCGGGCGTCGAGGACGAAGCCGCGGGCTTGCTGCCGTTGGCCGTCGTGGTGGTGGCCGGCTTCTTGCCGGCGGGTTTGCCCTGCGCCGGGAGGGTGATCGTCGGGACGTCGACGTCCGGCAGGTCCAGGGCGGTCGGCACCGTCAGCGGTGCCTGCTCGACCGTCGGGGCGTCCGGGTCGATCACGTCGACCAGCGGCGAACCCACAGTGGCGGTCAGCACCTCACGGCGCTTGATGTCGAACCGCAGATACGCGGCGGTCCGCTCCGAGGCGCGCTCGATGAGCACGGTGGAGGCGTGACAGGTCACGGCGATCTTGTCGAGGCGGCCTTCCAGGTCCTTGGCCGACAGGCCAGGACGCAGGTACACCCAGACCCGCTCACCGACCGGCGTGGGACGAGCCCACAGGATCAGCGGCAGAGAACCGGACTGGTTGGCGATGATGAACTGCGAGAAACACACCCGCAGCCGATGCCTCACCACGAGACACCACGCCCAGGCGATCACCTGGCGACGGCAGACCGGCACGGCGGCCGGGACACCGACGACCAGGGCGACCACGAGCAGCGTCACCACGGCCGGGGTGTGGTCAGCGAGCTGCACCCAGAAGGTGAGCAGACCGACCGCGAGCACGATCTCGATCGCCCACCACCACAGCAGCCGCAGCACCGGCCAGATCCGCACCAGCACCCACGCGATCCCACCGACCGGCACGCCGACGAGCGCGCCGAGGAACAGAGCCAGGATCGGGTGCATGTACGACGCGGCCACCACAGCCGACAGAAGACCGACGATGACCGCCGACAGAACGAACGCCAGCCGGGCGTTACGGGCCGAGGAACGGTGAACCCTGGCCTCAATGACCGTCACCGTTCCGGTTGACTTCCCGCCGAAGGAACGGCGAGGGCTAGACTTGGACACGACGAGTCCTCCCAAGTGCCAGTTGGGATCGGATGAGTTGACGGCACCGGGGTCGGCAGATGTAGGAGTCAGTACCGACCCCGGGCCAATTTCCTTCTTGCCGCCACCTGTCGTGACGACCGGACCGGGAACGTAGGAGTCAGGAACACTCCCGGAACCGCATGGGGTTGGATCAGCGGACCATCAGGCCGCTTCGCAAGCCACGGACACCTGTGGCTCACACAGCACGACGTGCGAAGAGACCTACTTGGCCGGAGAACCAGTCTTCGGCTTCAGCGACACCGCCCGGAACGCGACGCCGTTACGCCCGTTGGTCGCCCACGGAATGGCCTCCAACTGCTCGACCGCCAGGAAGTCGCCCACCTTCACGTTCGGCTTCTCACCCGCCGTCGTGATGGTGATGACCTCCCCGCCCGTCTCGTCGAGCACGAAGACCTGGGTGGACCACATGGGCCGGCCCGTGTTCTTCTCGGACTTCTGGTTGCCGTTCTGGTCGTTCTTCGGCTCCGGGTCCTTCGACGCCGTCACCTGCTTGCTCGTGGTGTCCACGTACAGCTTCAAGGCCGTCTCCTGTCTACTGGGGCACCGCTCGTCGGTGCACTCCGCTGTCTTCATGTCTTCATGAAGACGTGCAGACAACGTACGACGGCCGTCTGATCGCGTCAAGACTTCATGAAGACCTAAACTGGAAGCTGCCGCGAAGGAGCGTGAAGACATGGCCAAATGGGAGCGGATCGCCGCAGACTGGCGGGAAAAGATCCATTCGGGAGAACTCAAGCCCGACACGAAGCTGCCGAATGAGCAGACGTTGAAGGCCGACTACGAAGTCAGCTTGCCCGTCGTTCGACAAGCGCTCGACGCGCTCGAAGCAGAAGGTCTCGTCGACCGTCGCCACGGTCGAGGCACCTTCGTGCGCGCACCCCGGCAGCGAGTGCGGCGGTCTCCCGAGCGGTACCAGTGGGAGAAGGACCGAGCCCGACTGCCTGAGTCTCAGCGACGCCGTACCGGCGCGACTGAGCGCGACACCGGTCTGACCATGCAAGATCTTGAATTCTCGGCGCAGTATCGGACCGTTCCCGCAAGCGCCGACCTGGCCCGCCTGTTCAGCGTTCCCATCGGAGCCAAGATGCTTGAACGCATCTACCGCACCAGCTCGCGCAAGGAGAAGGTGCCACTCAGCCTCAACACGTCCTACATGGTCTACGACGTAGTGGCCGAGAACCCGGCACTGCTGGACGACCACAACGAACCATGGCCCGGCGGAACCCAGAACCAGCTCTTCACCATCGGCATCGAGCTAGACCGAATCGTTGACGAGATCACCGCACGGCCACCGTCGGCAGACGAAGCAGAAGCCCTGAAACTGCCACCCGGTGTGTCGGTGCTCGTCCTCCGCAAGATCTCCGTGGACACCAAAGACTGCGTCGTTGAGGTGTCAAACGTCGTACTTCCCGGCGATCGGACGGAGTTCGTCTACACCACGAAGCTTGCGCGGTGGTCCGAGTGAAGATCTCCGTCATCACTCCGGTACACGCCCCGAGCATTCCCTACCTGGCAGACGCTTACGAATCCCTGCGATCTCAGGAGCTGCCAGACGGATGGGCCTGGGAGTGGCTAGTCCAGGAGGATGGGCGCACCGGCAAGGTGGAGGCCGCCTTGCCCAACGACCCACGCGTCATGGGCGCGACCGGCAAGCCAGGCGGCCCAGGGACCGCCCGCAACATGGCCATGGCCCGCAGTGGCGGGGACCTGTTGAGAGTCTTGGACGCAGACGACCAACTGACACCGGGCGCCCTCGCTCGCGAGATCGAGATACTCGCCAGCAGACCGGAGGTCGGCTGGACCACATGCAGCGTGCTTGACCTCATGCCGGACGGGTCAACCATCGGGTGGCAGCACGCCGACCCGCCGGGCGGCACTCTCCACCAGGGCGACGTCCTGACGTACTTCCGGACCAACCAGTACCGGCTTCCGATCCACCCAGCCACGCTGTGCATCCGGCGTGACCTCGCGCTTGCCCTCGGCGGATGGATGGCACTGCCCGGCGGGGAAGACACCGGCCTGCTGATCGCCGCATCGGTTGTCACCGACGGGTACTTCGTCGCGGAACCTGGACTGTTGTACCGCAAGCATCCGGACCAGATCACCGCTCAAAGCGACTGGAGCGCGAACGAAGAGTGGCAGCTCCGCATGCAGCTTATCGAGTCGCGAGCTACCGCTTTGCAGTCGTCCTTTCCCGCTGCACGTGCCTGATTCGGAAGTCCGCGGCTTCGGCCAGGTCAAGCCAGGTCGGCCGGCTGCCGGCAATGTCGGGCTCCACTTGATGCGTGACGGATCGATGTCGGATGACGGGTGACACGTCCGGCTAGACGATCTCGTGCAAGCCCTGAGCCACCCCCGCTTTCATGGAGGTTCTTGATCATGGTCTGATGGCCGTGGGGAGGAAGTCGTCCGTGGCAGCACCGAAGAAGTACCCCGATGAGCTACGTCGGCGCGCTGTGCGCCTGTATCGCG
>NZ_LEKG01000374.1:0-1062 GCF_001029515.1 Micromonospora sp. RV43
CTCCTCCGCCCTCCGCCTTCCGCGTCGATCTTGCACTTTCCGTCCGCGCATTCCGGGGCAAAAGCCGCACACGCGGGGCGGCAACTGCAAGATCACGCCGCCCAGGGGTGAGTGCGGCGGGAGTGGAACGTGATGGGTGTGTCGGGGGCGTTTTGACACCCGTGGTGTTCCACTCGGGCGTGCCCGGCGCTCGCAGCGCTCGGTGATCTTGCCGTTGCGGCCCCGGAGATGTCGTGAACGCCGTGGATGCCGAGGCGGAAGGTGCGAGATCGCGGTGTTTGGGGGTGGGTGGGCGGAAGATCCTCGTTCGGCTGGTTGTTGCGGCAAGCCTCCCGTTGAGCGAGATTGGCGTTCTGCTTGGTGGGAGCGGTGGAGATCTTGGTAGGAAAGGGCCCCTATGAGGGCCGTTTGGTACCAAGATCGCGCCGGCCCGGGCGCTGGGTGCCGGGCGTCCGCACACCGATCGGCCCGGGTGGCCGCGGCGCGTCGGGCCAGGTCGGGGAGGCGATGGCCGGGCTCAAAGGACGTCCAGGACCTGGCACAGCCAGGTGCCTCGGCGGCGTTCCAGGCGTATCGCCACCGCCCAGCTCGCGCCTCCGGCGCCCGCGAACACGGCGGTGGCCTCGACCGCACCCGCGCGCGGTTCGCACACGCGCAGGCGCCGCAGCAGCAGCGCCGGCCGGGCGGTACGGCGGCGGCCCGGTGTCACCCGGCGGGCCGCGCGGGTCAGCTCGGCTGCCACCGGGCCGGCCGACTCGGGCAGGCAGAGCGGCCGGAGCTGACCGGGCGGCCGGAAGCCGTTGACGATCTCCAGGAAGGTCCGCACGAACAGGTGCGCGGCTCGCGCTCCCTCGGGTGTGGCGGAGGCGAGGGCTGACGCCTGCGCCCCGGACCAGCGGGGCCAGGCGGTCGCCGGGTCCGGTGCTCGACCGGCGGGGCGTGCGGCGGCACGGCGGCGTGGGTCGGCCAGGTCGAGCGTGAGCTGACCGACGGGACTCCAGAGCGGTTCCTCGTCGGTGCACGGCGGGTCGAGCGGCGGGGCGGGCCGGAGACGGACCGGCG
>NZ_LEKG01000074.1:0-32959 GCF_001029515.1 Micromonospora sp. RV43
GCGGGCGGGTGGGTGGCGTTGTAGCCGGGTGAACGACCGAGCAAGGCTCGCCCCGCGAGTGGGGTGGTATCTGCAAGGCCTTGGGAATCACCCCGGGGCCGCTGGTCGTTGAGTACGGTTCCGGCGACGTGAGCCGCGGGGAATGATCCTGGCCGGCTGGTCGTTGAACATGGTTCCGACGACGTGAACCCCCGCGCCTGCTCTCCGGTGGCGTGTGGCGCGCCCCCGGGGAATGGTGGCGGGTGGCGGGTCGTTGAACAGTGTTCCGGCGCCGCGACGAGGCATCCCTCTGCCCTCGCGAGCAGCCGGATCCCCCGAAGACTTTCTTGAGCGCCTGACGGTGCCCACGCACCCCGGTCCCCCCTGCGGGGTGTGTCGACCCCCGAATGGAGCACTTCTGATGAACACGATTCTGCGTAAGAGCATTCTGGGTGTTGCTGGTCTGGCTTTCACCGGTGGCGTGTTCGCCGGTCCGGTGGCCGCTCATGCGGCGGAGACCACGCATGTGGCGAAGCCGGTCAGTGTGAGCGTTCAGGGTGACAAGCTGATCCCGCACGGTGTGCAGGGTGAGCAGTCGCGTATCGACCTGAACGACGAGCAGACCGCCAACGTGAAGGCGATCATTGCGGCGACGAAGAAGGCCGGTATGGACGAGCGTGCCGCTGTCGTCTCCATCGCCACGGCGCTGCAGGAATCGAAGCTGGAGAACCTCGGCCACCTCGGCGACCGTAACGACCACGACTCGCAGGGCCTGTTCCAGCAGCGCCCGTCCAGTGGTTGGGGCACCGTGGAGCAGATCACCGACCCGGAGTACTCCACGACGGCGTTCCTGAAGGGTCTGAAGCAGGTCGACGGCTGGCAGGACATGCCGCTGACCAAGGCCGCCCAGACCGTCCAGGTCTCCGCCTACCCCGACCACTACGCCCAGTGGGAACAGCAGGCCGCCGACCTCGTCGCCCAGCACTGGAACAGCTAAGACCAACAAGCAAGACCAAGCTGAAGGCCGGCACCCCGAACCAACGGGGTGCCGGCCTTTTCGCGTACCCGATGGGTCAGGCCGGGGGCAGGACGAACGTCCACGTGGTGGTGGTCGTGCTGGCCGCGGCGCCCGTGGCGGTGAGTCCGCCGTAGCTGCCGGTCGGCACGCTGCTCGCCGAGTCGGCGAGCAGGCCGGTCACCCGGCCGCCGCCGGTCTGCGAGGTGTTGCTGCGCACCGCCACGCCGGACGGCGGGGTGAGCGCGGTGGAGGTGCTGTCGCCGTGCAGCCAGTACGACACGGCCCAGCTCTGCGCGGCGGTCACCGGCGCGTACGGGGTGATCCGGGTGGCGGTGCTCGCCGGGTCGGTGGCCCTGGCAAAGGCCGGCGCGGACGGGGCGGCACCCCGGTACGCGGCCAGCACCAGGTTGCCCTTCGCCTGACTGTCCAGCGTTACCCGGACGGCCGTGCCCGCGTCGCCCGCGCCCGCTGTCTTCCACCAGGCGGTGGTGGTGGCGAAGCCACCGTCGAGGCGGTCGAGCCTGGTCCAGCCGGTCACCCCGGTCGGCTCGCCGGTGCCGGTGTGCGTGTTCTGGCTGAACAGGAGCAGCAACGTGTCACCTGCCTGCACGCCCGCCGGGACGGTGACCGTGTGGCTGGTCCAGTTGGCGTTCGCGGTGGCCTGGCCGACGAACGAGATCCGCTCCGGTACGGGCGCCACGGTCACGTCGACGGTCGCGGTGCCGGTGGCGCCCCGGTCGTCGGTGACGGTGAGCGTGACCGGGTAGGTGCCGGCGGCCGCGTAGGTGTGCGACGTGGTCGGTACGGAGGCGGTGCCGGTGCTGTCCCCGTCGCCGAAGGCCCAGCCGTGGTCCTGGATCGCGCCGTCGGCGTCGGTGGAGGCCGCGCCGGAGAACGTGCACACCAGTCCGGAGCAGGTCGGCGTCAGCGCTGCCACCGGCGCCTGGTTGGCCGGGCCGCCCGATCCCTTCAGGATCTTCACGTAGTCGATGTCGCCGGCGAAGTAGTCGCAGGTGACCTTCGTACCGTCGCACTGGCTCTTGCCGCCGGCGGACAGCGGCCAGGTGTTGGCGATGGTGCCGGTCGGCCCGTTGAGGCGGCTGGTCCGCACACCGTCGACGTACATCTCCACGTACGCCGACGTGCGGTTGCACGTGACCGTGTGCCACTGGCCGTCGGAGATCGGCACGTCCGTGTAGCCGGTACGGGAGGCGCCGTCCGCGCCCCGGAACAGGCACTTCGGCTTGCCGTTGGGCGCCTCGAACTTCCAGTAGCCGCCGGCCGTGTTGCCCTGTCCCTTCTGGAGGATGTTGCCGAAGGAGTACGTGGTCCGGTAGCGGATGGTCACCGAGAAGTCCCCAGCGTCCGGGTTGAAGTCGGTGCTGTGCGGCACCAGGTCGACGTGGCCCGGGACGTACTCCTGGTCGGTGGGCAGGTGGGTGGCGAAGCGGTGGCCGGTCGCCCCGGCGTAGAGCGCGCCGGTGACCACCTCGCCGCCGATCGTGCCGTGGCGGCCGTTGCCGCTGTAGTCGGTCAGCACCGTCGACGACGCGGGCTCGTCCATGCTGAAGAACGCCACCGTCCGCGTCGCGGTGGCCTGTGCGGGCGCGGCCGAGACCGTCACCCCGGCCGCCGCGACGACAGTCGCCACGCCTAACCGGGCGGCCGTCCGCCGCCATCGTCCCCGCTCGATCATGTGCATGTGACCGCCTCCCTGCGCATCGGGCATCACAGTGACACGCGCGGTGGCAGCGGCTGAATAATCCGCACGGTGGAGCCGGGTGACCGATGTGGCCGGTACGAACCGTCCGGTGGGATACGTCCGCCGATCGACCGGCGGCGCCGGCGGGCGGTGAGGGTGACTCTCGGTGGGCGATACTGGGTTTGAACCAGTGACCTCTTCCGTGTCAAGGAAGCGCGCTCCCACTGCGCCAATCGCCCGGGCAATCGCGAGCGGACGACGGGATTCGAACCCGCGACCCTCACCTTGGCAAGGTGATGCGCTACCAGCTGCGCTACGTCCGCGTGCCGCCGGTTCGCGCCGGCGACGGGGTGAACTCTACCCGATGCCAAGATCGCCGTGCGGCAGGCCCCCGCCGCGTCGGGTGGCCGTGTGGTTGCGCTGCTCGCCGCCGGGGTACTGAGGCCGGTGACAGCACAACCATCCCCCGAAGGAGGCTGTCGTGGGTATCGGTACGAGCATTTTCCTGATCGCGGTCGGCGCGATCCTCACGTTCGCGCTCAACGCCAGCGTCGGCGGGGTCGACCTCGACGTCGTCGGCTGGATCCTGATGGCGGCCGGCGTCCTCGGCCTCATCATGACCACGCTGGTCTGGGGCCGCCGTCGCCAGGTGGTCACGACCACCGCCGAGCAGCCGGTGGAGTACCGCCGGGTCGAGGAGCGCCGGGACGTCGCCCCGCCGATGTGACAGTGACCGGGGCCGACGGAGCTGATCGGTCCCGGATCGGGCCGGCCGGATCACTCGATCCGGCCGGCCCGCTCTGCCAGGGCCGCCCGCGGTCGGTGGCGGCGCGCGGAGTGCCGTCCGGGTCAGCTCCGCATCAGCTCGTTCAACGCGTCGAAGTCGAGCCCGCCGGCGAGCGCGTCGTACGTCCCGGCGCCGAGCACCTCCGCCGCCGCCCGCTGGGCCACCGCGTACGCGGCCTCGGCCACCGCCGGTCCGATGCTCACCCGGGCCACGCCGAGCCGCGCCAGTTCGGCGACCGGCGGCGCGCCCGGCCCGGCCAGCACGTTCAGCGGCGCCGGGATCGCCGCCGCCAGCGCGGCCACCGTCTCCGGTTCCACGGTTCCGGGTACGAAGATCCCGTCCGCGCCGGCCGCCAGGTACGCCTCGGCGCGCGCGACAGTCTCGGGTACGCCACCGGCCCGGCGCAGACAGGTGTCCACCCGCGCGTTGACGTACAGCGGGATGCCGGCGCGGTCGGCGGCGGCCCGGATCGCGGCGAGCCGGGCGACCTGCTCGTCGACCGGGCGCAGCGGGCCTCCGCCGTCGTGCCGGGAGTCCTCCACGTTGACACCGACGGCCCCGGCGGCGAGCACCGCGGTGATCGTCTCGGCGACCTCGGCGGGGCTGTCGCCGTACCCGGATTCGATGTCGGCGGTGACCGGCACGCGGACCGCGTCTGCCACCCGGCGGATCACGTCGACGGCGGTGTCCCGGGCGAGCGCGTCGCCGTCCGGGGCGCCGCGGCTCCACGCGACCCCGGCGCTCGTGGTCGCGACCGCACGGGCGCCGGCTGCGGCGACGATCCGGGCGCTCAGCGCGTCCCAGGCGTTGACCAGGATCAGTGGCTCACCGGGCAGGTGCAGGGCACGGAACTGCCGGGCTCGGGTCTGCTGATCGTCCACCGGGCCAGTCTGGGTGGGGCGATCCGGCCGCGGCAATGGCCAGCGGCGCGGCACTGGACTGATCGATGATGACGAGAAAGGCCGTGCCGAGTGATCGGCACGGCCTTTCCGCTGGTGGGCGATACTGGGTTTGAACCAGTGACCTCTTCCGTGTCAAGGAAGCGCGCTCCCACTGCGCCAATCGCCCTCGTCTACTGCGAGGTGGAGACGGGATTTGAACCCGTGTACACGGCTTTGCAGGCCGTTGCCTCGCCTCTCGGCCACTCCACCGAGGTTGCCCCCGAACTGCGTGGCGGCATCTCCGAGCGGACGACGGGATTCGAACCCGCGACCCTCACCTTGGCAAGGTGATGCGCTACCAGCTGCGCTACGTCCGCACGCCCCCGGTGTTATCCGGTGACGGATGAGAACTTTAGCCGAGCCCGGGAACGGTTGCCAACTCGGGGGCCCTTCCGGCGCGTCCGGATGTTGCCGGCGCCTCGTGGCGCAGGCTTCCTAGGAGCCTGGGTGGCTGCCGTCGAAGGCCCGTGGGCAGGGCCGCGACCTGCGGAATCCGCTCGGCGAGTCGAGTGTCCGGCATCCGACTGTCCCGCCGTCGACCGGCCGCTTCGGTAACTCCCTGTGGTCAGACGGATGGGTTACCGTAACGCCGTGACGAGACGAGCCGCCGAGATCCGCCTGGACGCGCTGCTGCGTACGGCCTGCGAGGTGATCGCGGAACGAGGGCTCGCCAACACCCGCACCGCGGACGTGGCCGAGGCCGCCGGGGTCAGCCAGGCGCTCGTCTTCTACCACTTCGCGACCAAGGACCGGCTGCTCGCGCAGGCCTTCGCGTACGCGGTCGAGCAGGACCTGGCCCGTCTCGACGCGGTGCTGCGCTCCTCCGCCCCGCCGCTGGCGAAGCTGCGCCGGATGCTGCGCCTCTACGCGCCGACCGGCCGGGCCACCTCCTGGTCGATGTGGATCGACGGCTGGGCGGAGTCGCTGCGTACGCCGGAGCTGGAGAAGCTCTCCCGCCGCCTCGACCTGCGGTGGCGGCAGGACCTGGCCGCGGTGATCAGCGACGGGGTCGCCGAGGGCACGTTCGACTGCCCCGACCCGGCCGGCGCGGCCTGGCGGATCAGTGCGGTGATGGACGGGCTGGCGGTCCAGCTCGCGGTGCACGAGCGGGTGATCACCCGCCGGCAGATCGCCGAGTGGATCCGCCTGGTGGCCGCCCGGGAGCTGGGCCTGGAACCCAGCCAGCTCGACTGACCCCACCCGCCGGCGGGTCAGTGCCAGCGAGGGCGGGGGCGTTCGAAGGGGGGCGGGAGCGTCTCCGGTTCGGCCTGCGCGGACGGGCGCAGCAGGCGGCGCATCCGCAGCAGCAGCCCGGCGCCGAGGAACAGCAGCAACCCGCCGAGCAGGAACGCGGCCTGCACCAGGCCGAATCCACCGCTGTCCGCCACCGGCCGCCCGGCCACGCCACCGGGCGCCGGCGGTTCCACCACCGCGGCGTCGGTCGGCTCGTCAGTCGGCTCCTCGTCGGGCGCCTCGGAGGACGGCTCGTCGCTCGGTGTGGGCTCCGCGCTGGTCGGCGAGGGCGTCGGCTCGGCCGCCTCCTCCCCCACCACCTCACGGGAGGCGGTCCGCCGGGCCAGCAGCCGCAACTGCGGGTCGTACGCCTCGGCGGCGAAACTCACCCGGCCACGCCCGACGTCCTCGGCGAACGCCACCCGGTAGCGGGCGGTCACGGTACGGCCGGGACAGAGCACACCCGGGTCCAGCTGCCGGTCGGTGAGCCGGGCGGTGTCTCCCTCGGTGCGGATCTCCAGCGGGAACGATCCGCTGTCCTCCACCCGGTCCACCTTGAGCTGGTCCAGCCGCAGGCCCTGCACCCGCACCAGCATCGACCAGCGCACCTTGACACAGCCGCCCCCGTCGGAGCGGGACACCACGGCGGACAACGTCTCCACCCGGTTCCCGGCGGTGAACTCGTCCGGCAGGCCGCTCAACTCCGTGGAGAAGGCCGCCGCCGCCCGCGCCGGCAGGGCTCCGCCGTACCCGGTCCCGGCCACGAAGGTCAGTACCAGTCCGATCCGCAGCGCGTGCCGCCAGCCGCTCACCACGCCTCCTCACCCTCGGTCGTGTCCACAGGCAACGCTAGGAGCGCGCCGGGCACGCCGGTAGACGGGCGTGTTCGCATCCAACGCCACAACACGGGGGTCATTTCACCGAGCGTGGTGAACCGGTCACGACCTCGCCGCGACACGCCCGGGATCGGTTCCGGAACCCGGGTGGGACACAATTCTCCGATGTCCGAGCTGTCCGCCGCGTTCGTCCGGCTGCACGCCCGCCTCGCCCCCGTGGCGTTCGTACCCGAGGTGCTGCTGCACCAGGCCGACGAGCCGATCGGCCTGTGGGAGCTGACCGAGGGCGAGTTCCGCAGCTCCCAGCCGCCGCCGTTCTGGGCGTTCGCCTGGGCCGGCGGGCAGGGCCTGGCCCGTTACGTCACCGACCACCCCGACGTGGTCGCCGGCCGCCGGGTGCTCGACCTGGCCTCCGGCTCCGGCCTGGTCGCCGTCGCCGCCGCCCGCGCCGGCGCCGCCGCCGTCCGGGCGGTCGAGGTGGACGAGCGGGCCGTGGCCGCCGTCGCGCTCAATGCCGAGGCCAACGGGGTACGCGTCGACGCCGAACTCGGCGACATCCTCGACTCCGACGCGGGCGACGCCGAGGTGGTGCTGGCCGGGGACGTCTTCTACAGCGAGGCGATGGCCCGCCGGATGCTGCGCTTCCTGCTCCGGGCCGCCCGTTCCGGCGCCCGGGTGCTGGTGGGCGATCCGGGCCGGGCGTTCCTGCCCCGCGAGCGCTTCCACGAGCTGGCCGCGTACGACGTGCCGGTGTCGGAGGCGCTGGAGAGCGTACGGGTGAAGCACACCACCGTCTGGGAGCTGGACCCGAACCCGCCCGGCGCCCGCCGCTAGCGTTACCGCGTGCTGTTCCGGGGCTGGGGGGAGTCCGTCGACGGGCCGTGGCCCGACGCGGCCACCGTTGTCGACCACGTCGGTGTGCCGCACATGGTGGTGACCCGGCACGCGCTCGTACGCAGGCTGCTCACCGACCCGGTGACGTTCCGGCCGGACAACGCGCTCGACGCGGTCACCCCGATCCCGGTGGCCGCGCTGCGGGTGCTCGCCGGGCACCGGTTCCGGCTGCCGCCGACGCTGGCGAACAACGGCGGCGCGAGCCACCCGGAGATCCGCGGCATCGTGGCCGACGCGCTGCACCCGCACCGGGTGGACGCCCAGCGCCGGTGGCTGACCGGGCTGGTCCGGGAGCGGGTGGCGGGCCTGGCGGCGGCGCTGGACGCGGGCCGCCCGGTCGACCTGTACGCGGGTCTCGCCGCCGACCTGCCGCTGCTGGTGCTGGCCCGGCTGGTCGAGCTGCCGGACGCCCCGGTCGGCGCGGTGAAGGACTTCGCCCGGGCCGCGCTGGAGCTGTTCTGGGCGCCGCTGGACTCCGCCCGGCAGCTCGCGCTCGTCGCCGAGGTGGGCCGGTTCCACACCGTGCTGCGGGAGTTCGCCGCCACCGGGGGCGGGCTCGCCGCGCGGCTGCGCGAGGCGGGGCACTCCCCCGACGTGGTCGTCGGGGCGCTGTTCTTCCTGCTGGTCGCCGGCCAGGAGACCACCTCGCAGTTCCTCACCCTGCTGCTGCACCGGCTGTCCGGCGAACCCGCGGTACGGGCCGGGCTGCGCGCCGGTGAGATCGGCGTGGACGACGTGGTCGAGGAAGGGCTGCGGCTGGAGCCGCCGATCGTCACCTGGCGGCGGGTGGCGGCAGTCGACACCACGCTCGGCGAGGTGCCCGTACCGGCGGGCACCAGCGTGGTGGCGTGGCTGGCCCGCGCCGGCCGCGACCCGGCCGTGGTGGACGCGCCGGGCGAGTTCCGCCCCGGGCAGCCCGGCTCGCGGCGGCACCTGGCGTTCGGCGCCGGGCCGCACCGCTGCGTCGGCGCGCAGCTGGCCCGGATGGAGGCCGCAGTGGTGGTCGCCGAGGCCACCGCGCTGCTCGACGACGTGACGGTCGTCCGTCCACCGTGGTGCCCGGACAACCTCACCTTCCGGATGCCGGACGCGTTCGTGGTCCGCCGCGCCTGAGCCCTGCGGGTGTTAACAGGGGGCCCTTCCTCTACCGGAGGCGTTAAGAAGGGGCCCTTCCTTACTCCTCGGCCCAGGCCCGCCAGTCGTCGAGCACGCCGTACAGGGCGGGGGTGAGCCAGCCGGGCGCGGACCGGCGGAACACGCCCGGGTCCATCCCGCCCGCGCCGGCCGGTACCGCGCCGAGCAGGTTCGGCAGCAGCTCGGACAGGTTGAGCCAGTGCACCAGTTCCGGTTCGGTCGGCCAGGCGCCGATCACCACGCCGGCCGGGACGGCCCGCCGCTCCAGCGCCTCCAGCGTCAGCGCGGTGTGGTTGAGCGTGCCGAGCCCGGCCCGCGCCACCACCACCGCGGGCGCGCCGAGCGACACCGCCAGATCGGCCACCGTCCACGGCTCGCCGGACGGACGCAACCCCATCGGTACGAGCAGCCCGCCCGCGCCCTCGACGAGCACCAGATCGTGCTTGTCCGCCTCCTCGCGGATCGCGTCGACCGCGTTGTACAGCTCCAGCGGCGGCAGCTCCGCCACCCGGGCCGCGGCCAGCGGGGCCAGCGGATCGGGGTAGCTCGCCAGCGTCCGGCCGGTCAGCGGGGCGGCCAGCCGGGTCACCGAGTCGACGTCGCCGGGCTCTCCCGTCGCCGTACCCGTCTGGCCGGGCTTGACCACGGCGACCCGCAGGCCGGCCGCCTGCGCGGCGGCGGCGACGGCGGCGGTCACCACTGTCTTGCCGACCTCGGTGTCGGTGCCGGTCACCAGCACCGGCCCGGTCCAGGCGTCGCCGAGGCTCATGGCGCACACTCCACGATCACGTCCAGGGCCCGGTCGAAGCCGGCCCGGTCCACCCCGGCGCTGACGGTGAGCCGCAGCCGGGAGCGGCTGTCCGGCGTGGACGGGGGACGGAAGCAGCCGACCGCCACACCGTGTTCCCGGCAGGCGGCGGCCCAGGCGGTCGCCTCCTGCGGGCCGGGCGCGGTCACCGAGATCACGGCGCCGTCCGGGGCGGACACGGACAGCCCGGCCGCGCCGAGCCGGCGCACCGCCGCGGCGACCCGGTCGGCCAGCTCGGCGCGCAGCGCGTCGCCGTCGCGGGCCAGGCGCACCGCGGCGCGGACCCCGGCCACCACCGCGGGCGGCGGCGCGGTGTCGAAGATGAACGTGCGGCCGGTCTCCACCAGGTGGCGGACGAACTCGGCCGGCCCGGCGACCACGCCGCCGGCCCCGCCGAGCGCCTTGGACAGCGTCGCGGTGACCACCACGTCGGGCGCGCCGGCGAGCCCGGCGGCGGCGACCCCGCCGGCTCCGGCCGGGCCGGTGACGCCGAGCGCGTGCGCGTCGTCGACGAGCAGCAGCGCGCCGTGGCGGCGGGCCACCGCGTGCAGCTCCGCGAGCGGGGCGAGGTCGCCGTCGACGGAGAAGACCGACTCGGTCACCACCACCGCCGGGCGGCCCGGCGCGGCGGCGAGCGCCGCGGCCACCGCTGCGACGTCGGCGTGCGGCGTCACGAGCGTCTCGGCGCCGGAGATCCGGCAGCCGTCGATCAGCGAGGCGTGGTTGTGGGCGTCGGAGACGAGCAGCGTCCGCGGCTGGGTCAGTCCCCGGACGGCGGCGAGGTTGGCCAGGTATCCGGAGGAGAACACCAGCGCCCGGTCGACGCCGAGCCAGCCGGCCAGGTCGTCCTCCAGCGCGTGGTGCGCGTCGGTGGACCCGCGCACCAGACGCGACCCGGTGGCGCCCAGCCCGTACGCGGACAGGGCCTCTGCCGCGGCGGCGGTGACCTCCGGGTGGGTGGCCAGGCCGAGGTAGTCGTTTCCGGCCAGGTCGACCACGGCGTCGTCGGCGGCGCGGGGGCGCAGCGTGCGGGTCAGCCCCGCCCGGGCCCGCAGCTCGGCGCGGCGGTCCAGGGCCGCCAGCCAGTCCGCCACCGTGCCGTCCCCTCCCGCCGACTTCACGCCCCCCGCCGGGCGCTTCCGCGGGGCGAAGTTACCACCCGCCCCGGCGGCCCCGGCGTGGCGCGGTCCCGGCTCGCCGGAGGGCCGGCGGCGGTGGTTTCCCGCGCTCACGGTGGCCTGTTAGGTTACGAGCCATGCCAGAGATCCTCGACCAGGCCCGGGAGCGGGTGCTGGGCAACGGCGTCGGCCTCGACGAGGCCGGTGTCCTCGCGGTGCTGAACCTTCCCGACGAGCACCTGCCCGCCGCGCTCCAGCTCGCCCACGAGGTCCGGATGCGCTGGTGCGGTCCGGAGGTCGAGGTCGAGGGCATCGTCTCGCTGAAGACCGGCGGCTGCCCGGAGGACTGCCACTTCTGCTCGCAGTCCGGTCTGTTCACCTCGCCGGTGCGCTCGGTCTGGCTGGACATCCCGGCGCTGGTCGAGGCCGCGAAGCAGACCGCCGCGACCGGGGCGACCGAGTTCTGCATCGTGGCCGCCGTGCGCGGCCCGGACGCCCGGCTGATGAAGCAGATGCGCGAGGGCGTCGCCGCCATCCGCGCCGCTGTCGACATCCAGGTCGCCGCCTCGCTCGGCATGCTCACCAAGGAGCAGGTCGACGAGCTGGTCGAGATGGGCGTGCACCGCTACAACCACAACCTGGAGACCTGCCGCTCCTACTTCCCGAACGTGGTCACCACGCACTCGTGGGAGGAGCGCTGGGAGACGCTGCGGATGGTCCGCGAGTCCGGCATGGAGGTCTGCTGCGGCGGCATCCTCGGCCTCGGCGAGACGGTCGAGCAGCGGGCCGAGTTCGCCGCGCAGCTCGCCGAGCTGGACCCGCACGAGGTGCCGCTGAACTTCCTCAACCCGCGCCCCGGCACGCCGCTGGGTGACCGCCCGGTGGTGGAGGGCAAGGACGCGCTGCGCGCCATCGCCGCGTTCCGGCTGGCCATGCCGCGCACCATCCTGCGGTACGCGGGCGGCCGCGAGCTGACCCTCGGTGACCTCGGCACCCGCGACGGTCTGCTGGGCGGCATCAACGCGGTGATCGTCGGCAACTACCTGACCACGCTGGGGCGGCCCGCCACGGCCGACCTGAAGCTGCTGGAAGACCTGAAGATGCCGGTGAAGGCGCTCTCGGCGACCCTGTGAGGCAGCGGTGACCGAATCCTCCCCCGCCACGGCGGCTCCCGCCGCGCTCTGGTGCGACAGGTGCGGCGAGTCGGTGGCGGCCGGGCCGCACCCGGCGTGCGAGGCGGCCCGCGCGTGGGAGCCGCCGCGCTGGTGCGCGTCCTGCCGGCGGCGGATGAAGGTGCAGGTCGTGCCGTCCGGCTGGTCGGCGGTCTGCGTCGAGCACGGCGAGCGGCGGGGCTGAGGCGTGCTGCGCGGGCGGGCGGTGACGCTGCGGCCGGTGACCGACGCCGACGTGCCCGCCCTGGCCGCGATCCGGGCCACCCCCGAGGTGCGCCGCTGGTGGCGCGGCGGTGACGACCTGGCCGCGTCGGTCCGGGCGGACCTGGCCGACGACTCGGTGACGATCTACGCCGTCGAACACGACGGCAAGCTGGTCGGCGCGATCCAGTGGTACGCCGAGACCGACCCGGACTACCGCCACGCCAGCCTGGACGTCTTCCTCGACCCGGCGGTACGCGGCTCGGGGCTGGGCGGCGATGCGATCCGCACGCTGGTCCGGCACCTGATCGACGAGTACGGCCACCACCGGTTCACCATCGACCCGGCGGCGGCGAACACGGCGGCGATCCGGGCGTACGCGAAGGTGGGGTTCCGTCCGGTGGGCATCATGCGCCGCTACGAGCGCGGCGCGGACGGGCGCTGGCACGACGCGCTGCTGATGGACCTTCTCGCCGAGGACCTGGCCGGCTGAGTCAGCCGGGCCAGAGCAGGTGCCCGTCGGGCAGCCGGCGGGCGCCCTCTGCGGGCCGGTGCGGGCTGAGCCGGCCGTCCGGCATGAGGTGCGACACCGGCACTCCGCGGCCGAGCACGGCGACGTCGGCGATCAGCCGCCGGTGGCAGCGCCACCAGACGCTCTCGCTGCACATCACCGCTGTGGTCTCCCGGGCGGCGTCGGCCAGCACCTCGTCGAGTGCCGCGTCGAAGTCGGGCGTGCGGGTGTACGCGGCGTACGCCCGGAAGGCCGCGACCGTCCACCAGGTGTCCGGTTCCGGCTCGCCGGCGCGGACGTGCCGGCGGCCGCCGAGGCGCGGTTCCCAGCGGTAGCCGATGCCCCGTTCGGGCAGCCAGTGCTCCAGGGCCTCGCGGCGGACGTCCGGGTTGGTCCGGCTGGCCGGGTAGCGGCGCACGTCCACGATCAGGGTGACAGCCGCGCCGGCCAGCAGGTCCCCGAGCTGGTCCCGGTGGGCGGCCCCGTGCCCGACGGTCAGCAGCATGCGCTCCACCGACTCAGCTTGCCCCGGGTCGGCGCCGTCCGCCCGCCGGCCGGGCCGGCCCACCGGAACGGGCGTGCCCGGCACCGCACGGGTGCCGGGCACGCCTTCCTCGTACGGTGTGGCGCCTAGCGCTGGAGGGTCAGCACACCCGGCCGCCACGGCAGCAGGTTGTAGTCGCCTCCCGCACTGGGGTTCTTGCCCTGGTACAGGAACTGGAGGTTGCAGGCGTCGACGGTCTTGGTCTGGTCGGGGTTGGTGCGGACCAGGTCACCGTGGCTGATGTCGTTGGTCCACGTCGCGCCGCTGTTGGCCTTGCCGGCGAAGGGGTTGCTCTCGCTGGCGGCCTGCGGCGTCCACGAGCCGCTCAGGCTGTTCGACGTGAACGACCGGAAGTAGCGTCCCTGGCTCCCGATCGCCTCGACGATCATGAGGTACTGGTTCTGGCCCGCCACCTTGTAGACCTCGACGCCCTCGAACAGGTTGTTCGTCGAGTCGGTCATGATCGTCGTGTAGTTCGAGCCGAAGCTGCCCGGGAAGTTCCCCAGCGGCATGCTCGACCGGTAGATCTTGCCGTTGTCACCGGCGAAGAACAGGTACATGTTCTGGTCGTCGCCGATGAGCGTCTGGTCGATGACGCCGTACGGGGCGTCGGGCAGGGTGGCGGTGGAGAGCGTCTGCGCCGAGGACCAGCCGTTGGCGTTCGTCGGGTCGCTCGACGTCTTGTAGCTGAACGAGGTCGGTCCCCACTGGTACGCCAGCACCCAGATGTTCTTCGGGGCGAAGTACAGCAGGGTGGGCGCCACGGTGCCCTGGCTCATCCCGGTCTGGCCGGCCGAGGCCATGTCGGACCAGTTCGTGAACAGGCTGAAGTTCATCGAGCCGTACTGGCCGCTGCTGTTGACGTACGACCCGTAGACCAGGTGCTTGCCGTTGTAGACGACGTTCGTGAAGTCCTTGAGCGAGACCCAGCCGTTCTGCGGGTTGGCCAGCGCGCCGGTCGACGACCACCGGTACGTCGACGGGAGCGCGCAGCCGCCCGGCGGCGGCGTCGTGGTCGGCGGCGGCGTGGTCGGGGGCGGCGTGGTCCCGCCACCGAAGTCGGTCCGCCACTGCTGGTTGGTCTGCCCGTGGCAGTCGTACAGCTGGATCTGCTGGCCGTTGCCGGTGCCCCAGACGTCCAGGCAGCGCCCGGACTGCACGCCGCTGATGGTGCCGTTGGAGTTGATGTTCCACTGCTGGTTCGACTGGCCGTTGCAGTCCCAGATGATGATTCCGGTGCCGTTGCCGGTGGCCGCGCCGTTCGCGTCGAGGCACTTGGTGCCGTAGACCATCAGCTGCTTGTTCGACGTGTACGTCCACTGCTGGTTCGACTGACCGTTGCAGTCCCAGAGCTGGACCCGGGTGCCGTTGGTCTGGGTGGCGTTCGGTACGTCGACGCACCGGCCCGACTGCGCTCCGACGATCCGGCCGGCGCCACCGCTGGGCGGCGGTGCCGTGGTCGGGGTCGTGGTCGGCCCGGAGGTCGGGGCGGCCGCGTTGAGGGCGTTGAGGACCGAGGTGTACGCGGCCTTCTTGTTGCCGCCGCCGTCGAACAGCAGCGGGTTCTCGCCTGAGCGCCACGAGTCGCTGTCGCGGACGCCCCACACCGTGATGCCGATGCAGCGCGGCACGTTCAGACACGCCTGCGTCAGACCCGCGTACTGGCTGGTCGACGAGTTGGTGACGTCGACCTCGGTCAGCGCCACGTCGACACCGAGCGCGGCGAAACTCGACAGCGTGGTCTGGAAGTTGCCCGGCAGCGAGCTGCCACCGGTGAAGTGCGTCTGCAACCCCACGCAGTCGATCGGCACACCACGGGACTTGAAGTCCCGGATCATGTTGTAGACGCCCTGCGTCTTGCCGTACGACCAGTTCTCGATGTTGTAGTCGTTGTAGCAGAGCTTCACCGACGGATCCGCCGCCCGAGCGGTACGGAACGCCACCTCGATCCAGTCGTTACCGGTGCCCTGCAGGTTCGACTGACGGCGGCTGCCGTCCTCGTTGAACGCCTCGTTCACCACGTCCCACGCGGCCAGCTTGCCCCGGTAGTGGCCCATCACCCCGTTGATGTGGTCGATCATCGCCTGACGCAGGTTGCTGCCGCTCAGGCTCTGCATCCAGCCCGGCTGCTGCGCGTGCCACGCCAGCGTGTGGCCACGGACCTTCAAGCCGCGCTGGGTCGCCCAGTTGTAGATCTGGTCACCGGAGTTGAAGTTGAACTGGCCCCGCTGGGGCTGGGTCGCGTCCGGCTTCATCTCGTTCTCGGCCGTGATCATGTTGAATTCGCGTCCGGCGATCGTGCTGTACGTCGAGTCGCCGAGCCGGCCCGCCGCGATGGCGGTGCCGAAGTACCGGCCCGACTGCGCGGCGGCGGCGCCCAGCGTGGACGCGGCGGCGTTCGCCGACGGCATCATCACCGCGACGGCTGCCACCGTCACGGCGCTGACCGCGCCGGCGAGCAGCGCCCGGACGGCCGGTGATCGCCGTCGCCGACTCCCGCCGCGATGAACGGATGGGCTCATTGCCATCTTGGCCTCCTTACTGGCCAACACCCAGGCCGTCGGGGCGGAACGACTGGACGTCTCGATTGGGGTATCTAGCTCCGTCGATGCTTCCATCGCGCATCGGCGGGGACAATGGTGTTTCGGAAAAGTTTCGGAACGTTTTTGGTCGCGCGAGGCATGACGTGGCGTGGCCGGTCACCCGGGGTGCGGTACCGGCCACGCCACGCCGCCTCGGCGGTCAGGAGACGGTGCAGGCGGAGCCGTTCAGCGTGAACGCGGTGGGCCTCGGGTTGGCGCCGGTGTGGGTGCCGTTGAAGCCGAAGCTCGTCGACGCGCCCGGCGCCAGCGTCCCGTTGTAGGACAGGTTCGACGCGGTCACCGCCGTGCCGGTCTGCGTCACGTTCGCCGACCAGGCCTGCCCGACCTTCTGGCCGCTGTTGCCGAAGGTGAACGCCAGCGTCCAGCCGTTGATCGCCGTGGTGCCGGTGTTGGCGACAGTGATGTTCGCGGTGAACCCGGTGTCCCAGGTGTTCGCCGTCCAGGTCACCGCGCAGGAGCCGCCGGCGGGTGGGGCCGTGGTGGTCACCGTGACGCCGGGCGACGCGGGCGAGACGTTGCCGGCCGCGTCCACCGCCACCACTGTGAACGTGTACGTGGTGGAGGCGGTCAGCCCGGTCACCGCCAGCGTGGTGCCGGTGGCGGAGCCGACCAGGACGCTCCCGCCGCGGTAGACGCGGTACCCGGTGACGCCCACCGCGTCGGTGGACGGGCCCCAGGTCAGCGTCAGGCCGGTCGGGCCGACCGCGGAGGCGGTGGGCGTGCCGGGCGCGGTCGGTGGTGTGGTGTCCGGCGCCGGGCCGGCCGGCGTGGTGACGCTGACGGCAGCCGACGACGCGGACCGGTTGCCGGCGCCGTCGAGGGCCCGCACTGTGAACTGGTACGTCCGCTCCGGCGCCAGCCCGGTCACCGCGAGCGTGTTTGTGGTGGCGGTGCGCAGCACCAGCGCGTCGCTGCCGGTCTGCGACTGGGTGATCTCGTACCCGGCCAGACCGCTGCCGCCGGTGTCGGTGGACGCGGCCCAGGTCAGCGTGAGCCCGCTCGACGTGACGGCGGACGCGACGGGCGTGCCGGGCACTGTGGGCGCGGTGGTGTCAGGGGTGACCGGGCCGGGCTCCTCGCCCCAGACGCGGACGCCGCCGGAGTAGAGCGGCACCTTCCGGTTCGGCCCCGCGGTGGCCTGGTAGGACGGGTCGTTCGCCGGATCCCAGGTGCCGCCCTCCGGCACCCCGATCTTGAACTGGACCTCCATCCGGTGCTGTGACTGCCCGGCCGGCGCGATGGTGTAGCCGGTGCAGTCGACCTCGACGTACCAGATGTCACCGGAGAACTGCTTCGCCGTCGACGGCGACGGGCAGCCCTGGGTGTAGCCGGGCGTGACTGTCACCGGGCCGGTGCCGTCGGGCCGGAAGAAGTACCGGAACTTTCCGGTCGTCAGCGCCCGGGCCGGGAACGCCGACTTGTTGTAGATGATCGCCTTGAGCCCGGTGGCGCGCGGCTCGGCCTGCATCACAGTGGTCTCCACTGTCAGCTCGTCCAGGTCGGGCGTCTCGGCGGACGGGAAACCGGCGCGCGGGCTGCCGCCGTACTCGTTCGTGAGCCGGGCCAGCGCGGAGGTGAAGCCGGCGTTGTAGTCGGTGGCGACCTCGTTCATCACGTAGTCCGACCGGCTGTCGGTGTACGCGTCGTTGGCCGAGGACGGGCCGCCGACCAGCGCGCCGTAGAGCACGTGCCGGGTCTCGGTGGGCACGGTCTGGCTGTCCCACCAGGAGCCGTGCGCGGTGCGGTGGTGCGGGTTGCGCGGCGAGTTGGTGCCGAAGCCGATCTGGTAGCTGGAGTTGCGCGGGTTGTCGCCGAGCGCGTAGTTGATCTGCCGGACCGCGAAGTCGTGGTAGCGCGCCTTACGGGTGGTGTCCGTGGTCCTGTCGCTGTAGACGAGCGCGGCGAACGCGGTGTTGGAGGCGTACCGCAGCGCGCCCCACGAGTCGAGCACCGCCATCCCGCCGGGCGAGTACGGCACCCGCTGACCGTTGACGCCCACCGTCCAGTAGTCGAGCCACCGGTTGGCGTCGTCGACGTACTTCTGCTTGCCGGTGAGGTTCGCCAGCAGCACGTACGCGCCGAACTGCTTGTTGTCCCAGGCGATGGTCCACTTGTAGGAGCGGGTGGTGGACTGCGGCTCGGTGCCGAGCTTGTCGTACTCGCTCTCGGCCTTGGCGAGGTAGGTGGCGTCGCCGGTGGCCCGGTACAGCCAGATCGCGCCCCAGACCAGTTCGTCCTGGTAGCCGCTCCACGACTTGTAGAAGCTCGTCGCGTCGGTGATGCACTCGTGGTAGTTCTTCCGCACGGTGTCGGCGAACGTGTAGAGCTGCTTGGCGTGGCCGAGCAGCTTGTCCGCGTAGGCCGCGTCGGTGGACCGGAACACCATGGACGAGGCGGCCATCGCGGCCGCCGTCTCCCCCGCCAGGTCCGCGCCGCCACAGCTCGCGTCGATCTTGTACGCGGGCCGCGCCATCGGCATCACCTCGGCCGGACCCCACCACTTGTGGTCGTCGTCGCCCTTGCCGACCTGTCCGTAGAGGACGTTCGCGGCGGGGTGCGCCTTGACGAAGTAGTCGTTGACGAAGCGCAGGTTGTTCAGCAGGTGGGTGAGCTGGCCGGAGGCGGCGTACCCGTCGCGGTACTCGACCGCGCCCCACGCCAGCATGGTGGCGCTGAACGCCATCGGGAAGCCGAACTTCACGTGGTCGCCGGCGTCGTACCAGCCGCCGGTGAGGTCGACGCCGACGTCGGCGCCGTCGGTGAGCGCCGAGTCGCCCCGCCAGGACACCCGGTTCCAGGAGGGCTTGCGGCCCGACTGCTGCGCCTCGTAGAAGAACAGCGACTTCTGCAACGCCTCGGCGTAGTTGAACGCGGGCGCGGCCTGTGCGGCGGAGGCGGACGCGGGTGGCGGGGCGGCGACGGCCGTGGCCAGGCCGACGGCCAGCGCGGCGCCGGCGGCGAACAGCCAGCGGAGCCGGGACCGGCCTCCCGGCGGCGGAATCGGACGGGGCATGGCGAGCTCCTGTGGCTGGCGCCGGGCGGCAGCCGGAGCGGGGACGGTATCGCAGGGCTCCGGCTGCCGCGTGGCGGTGGTGGTGGGGTGTCCCTGAGAGGTTCGGGAGCGCTCCCATGGACAATCGACAATGTAATGCGCCGTTCACCACAGGGGAAGAGCGCGCTGATCCGGGCCGCCCGGGCGTACTCACGGGTAACCATCGGGAGCTGGATCACACCATCGATGCTTGTCGATATAGAGCGTGTTCGGTCCCAGCTCAGCGGCATCGTCACGGTGGTGAATGCAGCCGCCCGGGCGTCGTCGGCGGTGCGGCCGTCCTGGCATACGAGCGTACGGTTGCCCGGCCGCTCCGGCCCGCGGGACAGTACGCCTCACCTGCGGTGCCATCGACGCCGCCGCTCCCCGGACGACACTGAGGAGATCGCGATGGCTCTACGACTCGCCGAGGGCACCTCCTGGTCCGACACCCTCGCCCGGGCGGTGGCCGCCACGCCCGAGGCGTTCGGCACCGGCCCCGACGGCACCACGACGCTGCACAACCTCGTCCAGGGCGACTGGCGCGCGCTCGGCACGCCCACCGCCGTACGGACCCCGGTGGACAACACGGTGCTGGTGAACCTCGCCCGGCTCGACGCCGAGACGGCCCGCGCCGCCGTCGCCCACGCCGCCGACGCGCACCGGGAGTGGGCACAGACCCCGCTGGCCGAGCGCGTCGCCCGGGTCACCGACGCCCTCGACGCGCTCACCGCACACCGCGACCTGCTCGCCCTGCTGCTGGTCTGGGAGATCGGCAAGCCGTGGCGCCTGGCCTGCGCCGACGTGGACCGCGCGCTGGACGGCGTGCGCTGGTACGCGCAGGAGATCGAGCGGATGCTCGCCGACGGGCGGGAGCCGCTGCCCGGCCCGGTCAGCAACATCGCCTCCTGGAACTACCCGATGAGCGTGCTCGTGCACGCCGAGCTGGTGCAGCTGCTCGCCGGCAACGCGGTGATCGCCAAGACCCCGTCGCAGGGCGGCGCGGTCTGCCTCACCGTCGCGCACGCGCTGATGCGCCGCGCCGGGCTGCCCGCCACGCTGCTGTCCGGCAGCGGCGAGGAACTGTCCGAGGTGCTCGTCCGCGCACCGGAGATCGGCGCGGTGGCGTTCGTCGGCGGGCGCTCCAACGGCGGCAAGGTCGCCGCCGCGCTGCTCGACTGCGACAAGCGGCACTTCATCGAGCAGGAGGGCCTCAACGCCTGGGGCATCTGGAACTTCTCCCAGTGGGACTCGCTCGCCGCCCACCTGCGCAAGGGCTTCGAGTACGGCAAGCAGCGCTGCACCGCGTACCCCCGGTTCGTGGTCCAGCGCGACCTGGTCGACGAGTTCCTCGACATGTACCTGCCTGTGGTCCGCTCGATCCGGTTCGGGCACCCGCTCGCCGTCGGCGACGACTGGTCGGCCGGCGACCCGCTGCCCGAGCTGGACTTCGGGCCGCTGATCAGCGGGGCGAAGGCCGACGAGCTGCGGCGCAAGGTCGACGAGGCGGTACGCGGCGGCGCCGTGCCGCTGCACCGCGGCAAGCTCGACGGCGCGCCGTTCCTCGACGGGCAGGACACGTCCGCGTACGTCGCACCGGCCGTGCTGCTGGCCCCGCCCGGCCGGTCCCGCCTCATGCACGCCGAGCCGTTCGGCCCGGTCGACACCATCGTCGTGGTGGACACCACCGACGAGCTGCTGGCCCAGATGAACGCCTCCAACGGCGCGCTCGTCGCGTCGCTCGCCTGCGACGACGAGGAGCTCGCGGGCAAGCTGGCGGTGGACCTCCAGGCGTTCAAGGTGGGCATCAACAAGCCGCGGTCCCGGGGCGACCGGGACGAGCCGTTCGGCGGCCGGGGCGCGTCCTGGAAGGGCGCGTTCGTCGGCGGCGACCTGCTCGTGCAGGCGGTCACAGTCGGTGGTGACGGCCGGCTCTACGGCAACTTCCCCGACTACAACAGCTACCCGGCCACCTGATCGCACACAGACGGGCGGGGCCCCCGCATCGGGAGCCCCGCCGTGTCACCGTCCCCCGTATCGGAGGTCGGCCCGGGTGGCGCGTGACCGCGCCGGTTCCGGCCGTCGGGCCGTACCCCTCGGGTGTGCCGCGCCGTTGCGGCGCACCTCCGGGATCCGGCCGGCGGCCGTCAGTTCAACTCGACCGCTGTGCCGGCACCGTCGCCCCGGCCCGCGCGGCCGGCTCGGCCGGCGGCCGTGCGGCCAGCGGCAGCGTCGCGGTCAGCACGCCGCCGTCGCGTTCCATCGCCACCGGCCGGTCCAGCCGGCGCAGCGTCCGCAGCATCGGCGTGTTCTCGGACTGCACGTGCAGCAGCACGGCGGCGTATCCGGCCCGGTCGGCGTGGCCCACCAGGCGGCGCAGCAGCGCCGAGCCGAGGCCCCGGCGCTGCCAGTCGTCGCGGACCAGCAGCGCCGCCTCGGCCTCGTCGCCCTCGCCGAGCAGGTTCGCCATCGCCACGACCGGCTCCGCCGCCCCGCCGGAGCCCGCCGTGGCGAGCAGTGTCACGCCCCGCGCCGGTTCCAGCAGCCGGCGCAGCCGGGCCGGCGACGGGTCCGCCGCCCCGCTCAGGTAGCGCCGCTGCCGGCTGCGGGCCGAGCAGGCGGCGTGCAGGTCACGTACGCCGGGGACGTCCTCGGCGGTCGCGGCCCGCACCGACACCTCACCGCCGTCCGGCAGCACCAGCGTGATCCGGTCGGCGTCCCGCCGGGCCAGTGTCGCCGCCAGCTCGACCAGGGCCTGCGCGCGGGCGTACTCGGCCGGGGTGAAGCTGGGCTCCCGGCGGTGCAGTTCGTGGGCGCCGCCGGCCGGGTCGGCGAGCACCATCGTGGTGCCGCCCACCCCGCCCGGCGCGGTGGCGGGCGTCGGACGCCAGGTCACCGAGTCGGCGCCGAGCAGCGTCCGCAGCACCTCGCCGGTCGCCTCCGGGTCTCGCACCAGCCGCCCGGCGAGCCCGAGCAGCCGGGTCGGCTCGTCGGCCAGCCCGCGCGCCCCGCTGCGCGCGATCCAGCAGTCCCGGCCCCGCCCCCGCTCCACGGCGGCCCGCAGCTCCGCCTCGGTCACCTGCTCGGGCGCGTCGACCAGGAAGTCGTCGACCGCGCCGGCCTCGGTGGTGTGCACCTGCACGCTGAGGATGTTGACCCCGCGCAACGCGAGGCTCGCCGTGAGCACCGACAGGTAACCCGGCCGGTCGTCCACCGTGGCTCGGATCCGCCAGAGCGCCATGGTTGTCTCCCTTCCTCGGCACCGACCATGCCGTGCGCCTGTTGCGGGCCCGTTGCCCCCGGGTGACGCAGGCCGTCCGGTCAGGTGACGGTGGTCACGGGCGGCGTGCCGACCAGGTCCAGCCGGTCGCCGAGGATCACCGCGCCGGCGCGGACGAGCTGGGCGAGCCGGTCCACCTCGGTGGAGTGGAACCCGGCGGCGGCGAGCGGTTCGCTGTGGTCGCGGGCGACCACGAGCACCAGCCCGGCCCGGCCGAACGGCGCCACCGCGTAGTGGTGCCCGTCCGGGCTGGTCATGGCGCGCGCCCGCAGCGGGGTCACCTCCGGCAGCCGCGGCGGCACCGGCGCCCGCCAGCTCGCGTGGCCGATCGCGGCGACGCCGGCCTCGCCGCTGCGCGAGGCCCAGTCCAGGGGTACGACGGCGACCACCGCCCAGTCCGCGGCGAGCAGCCCCGGCACCGCGTCGACGAGCGTGGCCACCCCGTCGACCGGGTTCGCCGCCACCTGGGCGAGCAGTTCGGCGTCCTGCCCGGTGGTGGTGGGCGCGCCGATAGCCCGCCACACGCCGTCCACCCGGACGCCGGGGATCGCTGCGAGCCCGGCGAGCATCCGCTCCACCCGCGCCGCACCCGGCCAGACCACCGTGAAGTCGTCCACCGCCCGGCCGCCGAGCCGTTCCAGCACCACCACCTGCACGATGTCCGCGCCGGAGACGCCGAGTGTCCGGGCCACCTGGCCGAGCGTGCCCGGACGGTCCGGCAGGGTCACCCGAACTCTCAGCAGCATGTCTGATCCCCTCCGCTCGGCGGGCCGGCCGAGCGGCCGGCAGGCTGGGGCCCAGCCTGCCGGTTGACCATTTCGCCCCTGTTGCAAGGGCATGTCCCGCCGGGAAAACCCGACCTTGACAACAAAGCTGAGCTGCCATCAACTAATCGGATGACCGATCCGGCCGCCGATGTCGCCGCGCCCTCGACCGGTCCGGCCCCGCGCGGGCTCGACCTCGACCGGCTCGCCGCCCACCTGGCCGTCCACCGGCCGGACCTGAGCGGGCCGCTGTCGGCGCGGCTGATCGCCGGCGGCAAGTCCAACCTCACCTACCTGCTGCGCGCCGGCGACCGCGAGGTGGTGCTCCGCCGGCCGCCCCTGGGGCACGTGCTGGCCACCGCGCACGACATGGCCCGCGAGCACCGGGTAATCTCGGCGCTCGCGCCGACCGGCGTACCGGTGCCGGAGGCGCTGCTGCTGTGCGCCGACGAGAGCGTCATCGGCGCGCCGTTCTACCTGATGGCGAAGGTCGACGGCGAGGTCTACCGGCGGCGGGAGCAGACCGACGCGCTCACCGCCGCCCAGCGGCGCGACCTCGCCATGGCGATGATGGACACGCTCGCCACGCTGCACCGGGTCGAGCCGGCCGAGGTGGGGCTGGCCGACTTCGGCCGCCCGGAGGGCTACCTGGCCCGGCAGGTACGCCGCTGGGCCGGCCAGCTCGACCGGTCCCGCAGCCGGCCGCTGCCCGGCATCGACGAGCTGCGCGACGCGCTGGCCGCCAGCGTGCCCGAGGGCGCGAACGCGGGCCGGATCGTGCACGGCGACTACCGGCTGGACAACCTGCTCGCCACCGTCGACCCGGTGGCGGTGCGGGCGGTGCTCGACTGGGAGATGGCCACGCTCGGCGACCCGCTGGCCGACCTCGGGCTGCTGCTGACGTACTGGGACGTGCTCGGCGACAGCGACCACGGCGAGGGCAACCCGGTGGCCGACGGCATCGGGCCGCGCGCCGGCTTCCCGACCGGCGCCGAGCTGATCGAGCGGTACGCCGGGCGCAGCGACGTCGACGTCGGCCCGCTGCACTGGCACGTGGCACTCGGCTGTTTCAAGCTCGCGGTGATCTGCGAGGGCATCCACTACCGGCACACGCTCGGCCAGACGCTGGGCGAGGGCTTCGACCGGATCGGCGACATGGTGGCGCCGCTCGTGGCACACGGACTGCACGCGGTGAGGGAGAGCTAGATGGAGTTCGCGTACGACGACCGGACGGTCGAGCTGCGGCAGCGGCTGGAGGCGTTCCTCACCGAGTGCGTGTACCCGGCCGAGCCGGTACACCACGAGCAGGTGGCCGCGGCCGGCGACCCGTGGGCCCGCCCGCCGGTGATGGAGGAACTCAAAGCCGAGGCGCGGGCGCGCGGGCTGTGGAACCTGTTCCTGCCCGACGCCCGCTACGGCGCCGGGCTGACCAACCTCCAGTACGCGCCGCTGGCCGAGCTGACCGGCCGCAGCCCGCACCTGGCCCCGGAGGCGCTCAACTGCGCCGCGCCGGACACCGGCAACATGGAACTGCTGGCCGAGTTCGGCTCCGAGGAGCAGCGCAAGCAGTGGCTCATGCCGCTGCTCGCCGGTGAGATCCGGTCCGCGTTCTGCATGACCGAGCCGGAGGTGGCGTCCTCCGACGCGACGAACATCGCCACCCGGATCACCCGCGACGGCGACCACTACGTGATCAACGGCCGCAAGTGGTGGTCGTCCGGGGCGATGGACCCGCGCTGCGAGATCTTCATCGTGATGGGCAAGACCGACCCGGACGCCGACCGGCACCGCCAGCAGAGCATGATCCTGGTCCCCCGGGACACCCCCGGCGTGACCGTACGGCGCGGGATGCGGGTCTTCGGCTACAGCGACGCCCCGCACGGCGGGCACGCCGAGATCGACTTTTCAGACGTCCGGGTGCCGGTGGACAACCTGGTCGGCGAGGAGGGCACCGGGTTCGCCATCGCCCAGGCCCGGCTCGGCCCCGGCCGGATCCACCACTGCATGCGCCTGGTCGGCATGGCCGAGCGGGCCCTGGAGCTGCTCTGCCGGCGCGTGCTCGACCGGATCGCGTTCGGCCGCCCGCTCGCCGAGCAGGGCGTGGTCCGCGAGTGGATCGCCGAGTCGCGGGTCCGGATCGAGCAGGCCCGCCTGCTGGTGCTCAAGACCGCGTGGCTGATGGACACCGTCGGCAACAAGGGCGCGCACAGCGAGATCCAGGCCATCAAGATCGCCACGCCGCTGATGGCCGAGTGGGTGATCGACAAGGCCATCCAGGCGTACGGCGGGGCCGGGGTCAGCCAGGACACCCCGCTGGCCGAGCTGTGGGCGCAGGCCCGCACGTTGCGCCTGGCCGACGGCCCGGACGAGGTCCACCGCGCGTCGCTGGCCCGCCGCGAACTGCGCCGCTGGTCCTGACCGCTCCCCCGTCGCCGGGGGTGGGTCAGCCGGAGGCCCGGTGGATCAGCTCGGTGTCCAGCAGCACGTGCGGGGAGGGGACCTCCTCGCCCCGGATGCGGGACACCAGCAGCCGGGCCATCTGCCGGCCCATCTCCTCCACCGGCTGGAACACGGTGGTGAGCGGCGGCTCGGCCTGACGCGCGATCGGGGCGTCGTCGAAGCCGATCACCGCCACGTCCTCGGGCACCCGGCGGCCGGCCTCGCGCAACGCGCGCAGCGCGCCGAACGCCATCAGGTCGGAGGCCACGAACACGGCGTCCAGCTCCGGGCAGACGTCGAGCAGCCGGCGCATGGCCGCGGTGCCGCTGCCCTCACTGAAGTCCCCGTACGCGATCAGGCCCGGATCGACCCGGCCGCCAGCCGCGCGCACGGCCTCCTGGTAGCCGGAGAGCCGGGCCAGGCCGGCGCCCATGTCCTGCGGGCCCGCGATGGTCGCGACCCGCCGGCGGCCCTGGCGGAACAGGTGCTCCACCGCCTGCCGCGCGCCGCCGACGTTGTCCATGTCGACGAACCACGCCGGCTGCGCGTTCGGGTGCAGCATCCGCGCCGGACGGCCGCCGAGCACCGTCGGCAGGCCGCGCTCCTCCAGCAGCGTGGGCAGCGGGTCGGCGTCGTGCAGGGACAGCAGGAGTACGCCGTCCACGTGCTGGTTGGTCAGGTGGTGCTCGACCCGTTCCCGCTCGATCGGCGACTGCACCATGGCCAGCCAGAGCTGCATCGGCGTCTCCACCAGCCCGGAGCTGACGCCCCGGACGATGGCCGCGAAGAACGGCTCGGTGAAGACCCGCTCCCCCGACTCGGACACGACCAGTGCGACCGAGTCGGTCCGCTGGGTGACCAGCGCACGGGCGGCACGGTTCGGCACGTACCCCAGTTCGGCGATGGCCTGCTGGACGGCGGCCCGGGCCTCCGGACTGACCTGCGGCGAGCCGTTGACCACGCGGGAGACCGTGCCGCGCCCGACGCCGGCGCGGGCCGCGACCGCGTCGAGGGTCGGACGCCCGAGCGAGCGGGTGCGCTGCGTTGTCATCGTTGTGCTCCTCCGACGGTCGGGCGGACCCGGCACCGATTGAGGCGTCGGCGCCGGGCCGCCCGTTACTGGCTGGCCCAGCTTATTGTGCGGGCAGTCCATTGCGTCGGATCACGTCGGCGTACCACCTGGCGCTGGACTTCGCGATCCGGGCCTGGCTGTCGTAGTCGACATAGACCATGCCGAACCGCTTCGTGTAACCCCAGGCCCACTCGAAGTTGTCCAGGAGCGACCAGGCGAAGTAGCCCTTGAGCGGCACGCCGGCCTCGATCGCGGCGTGCGCCGCGCGCAGGTGAGCGGCGAAGTAGGCCAGCCGGTCCGGGTCGTCCACCCGGCCGTCGACCAGCTCGTCGACGAACGCCGAGCCGTTCTCGGTGACGTAGAGCGGCAGGTCGGTGTACTCCCGGTGGACCCGCTCCAGCGTCTCCACCAGGCCCGGGGCGTCGATCTCCCAGTCCATGTCCGTCACCGGGACACCCCGGGTGACGAACCGGACGTCCTCGCTGCCCGGCCAGCAGGACGGCGCCCGCCAGTAGGGCTCCGGCTCCGCGCCGTCGACCGGCGCGGCCACCACGTGCCGGCTGTAGTAGTTGACCCCGACCATGTCCAGCGGCGTGGAGATGGTCGCCAGGTCACCGTCGCGCACGTGCCCCATGTCGGTGACCTGACGCAGGTCCGCGACGAGGTCCGCCGGGTACGACCCGCGCAGCACCGGGTCCAGGAAGAACCGGTTCGCCAGCGCGTCGATCCGGCGGGCCGCGTCGGCGTCCGCCGCCGACCCGCTCGCCGGGGTCACCGGGTACAGGTTGACGGTGATGCCGAGCTGCGCGTCCGGGCGGACCGCGCGTACCGCCTGCACGGCCAGGCCGTGACCGAGCATCAGGTGGTGCCCGGCCCGGACCGCGTCCGCGCCGTCGGAGCGGCCCGGCGCGTGCACGCCGGAGCCGTAGCCGAGGAACGCCGAGCACCACGGCTCGTTCAGCGTGGTGAAGTACTTCACCCGGTCACCGAGCGCCTCGGCGACCAGGTGGGCGTACTCGGCGAAGCGGGCCGCGGTGTCCCGGGCCGGCCAGCCGCCCGCGTCCTCCAGCGGCTGCGGCATGTCCCAGTGGTAGAGCGTCAGCCACGGCTCGATGCCGTGGCCGAGCAGCTCGTCGACCAGCCGGCGGTAGAAGTCCATGCCCTCCTGGTTGACCCCGCCGGTGCCGCCCGGCTGCACCCGCGGCCAGCTCACCGAGAAGCGGTACGACCGCAGGCCCAGGTCGGCCATCAGCCGCACGTCGTCAGGCATCCGGTGGTAGTGGTCACACGCCACGTCGCCGGTGTGCCCGGCCACCGTCCGGCCCTCGGTGTGGCTGAAGGTGTCCCAGATCGACGGGGTACGGCCGCCCTCCGTCGCCCCGCCCTCGATCTGGTACGCGGCGGTGGCCGCGCCCCAGAGGAAGTCGGACGGGAAGGTGAGGGCCGGACCGGCGTCGAGGACGCCGACGGCGGGCGGGCTTGCTGGGTTGCTCACGACTTGACGGCGCCTTCCATGATGCCGCCGATGATCTGGCGGCCGAACAGAACGAACACGACGAACAGGGGCAGGGTCGCGATCAACGTACCGGCGAAGATCTGCGAGTTGTCGGCGAAGTAGGCGGTGTTGAGGCTGCGCAGCGAGATCTGGACGGTCGGGTTGGACGGGTCCGCCAGCACCACGAACGGCCAGAAGAACTGGTTCCACTGCTCCATGAAGGTCAGCAGGCCCAGCACCGCGGCGGCCGGACGCAGCGCGGGTGCCACCACGTGCCAGTACACCCGCCAGGTCGAGCAGCCGTCCACCCGGGCGGCCTCGATCAACTCGTTCGGTACCGCCTGCTCGGCGTACTGGCGCATCATGAAGATGCCGAAACCGCCGATCAGGAACGGGACGGTCACCGACGGCATGGTGTTCAGCCAGTCGAGCTTGGCCATCAGGATGTAGAGCGGCAGCACGCCGAGCTGGATCGGCACCATCATCGAGGTGAGGATGATCAGCAGCAGCGCGTTCTTGCCCCGGAAGCGGAGCTTGGCGAACGCGAAGCCGGCCAGCGAGCCGAAGAACACGGTCGCGACGGTGATCGTCCCGGAGACCAGGAACGAGTTCATCAGGCCCTTGACGATGTTGGCGTCGCTGTTGGCGAGCACCCGCTCGATGTTCTCGCCGAGCTTGCCGCCGGGCAGGAACGGCGGCGGCCAGGAGTTGGCCGCGTCGTTCGTCCGGCTGGCGATCACGATCATCCAGTAGAACGGGAACAGGGACAGCAGCACGCCGAAGATCAGGCCGATCATGGTGAGCGGGCTGGCCTTCCAGAGCCGCTCGGCCCGGTGGGCGGTCTTGACCGGCGGACTCTGCCGGGTGGGCGGGCGGACGGCGGTGGTCGTCATCTCGTCACCTCACTTGTCGGAGCTGATGCGGCGGGCGAGCAGGTAGTTGATCGCCGACATCAACGCGATGAGCACGAAGAGCACGAGCGCGACCGCCCCGGCGTAGCCCCACCGGAAGCGCTGGTTCATCACGTCGAGCAGGTACATCGTGATGGTCTGGAACTGGCCCTCCGAACCACCGGAGAGACCGCCCGAGCCGCTGGTGAACAGCAGGGGCTCGGTGAACAGCTGGAGGCCGCCGATGGTGGAGATGATCAGCGTGAAGATGATCGTGGGGCGCAGCTGCGGGACCGTGATGGACCAGAACTGGCGCCGCCGGGAGGCGCCGTCCAGCGCCGCGGCCTCGTACATGTCCTTGCTGATCGACTGCATGGCGGCCAGGTAGATCAGCGCGTTGTAGCCGACCCAGCGCCAGTCGACCATGGTGGAGATGGCGAACCAGGAGGCGAAGCGGTTCGCCCGCCAGTCGATCGGGTCCAGGCCGACGCTGTCGAGCAGCCAGTTGACCAGGCCGAAGTCCTTGGCGTAGATCATCGAGAAGATCAGCGCGACCACAGCGGTCGAGGTGATGATCGGCATCGCGATGGCCATCCGGAAGAACGTCTGCGCGCGCAGCTTCCGGTTCAGCGCGTTGGCGAGCATCAGTGCCAGCAGCAGCTGGGGCACTGTGGAGAGCAGGAACATGCCGAACGTGTTGACCACCGCGTTCCAGAACTGCGGATCCTCGGTGATCAGTTCGACGAAGTTGTCCATCCCGACGAAGGAGATCGTCGAGTTCAGCGGCGACCGGTCGGTCAGCGCGATCCAGACCGTGTACGCGATCGGGTACACACCGAACACGGCGAAGATCACGAAGAACGGCAGGACGTACAGGTACGGCGAGTACTTCAGGTCCAGCCGGGTCATCGAGGCGGCGCGGCGGCGTGTGTGCCGTGCGGCGCGCGGCGCGCCGGGCTCGGGCGGCGCCGCGGCGTGCAGGTCGAGGCTCATGGGGAGTCCTTCTCCTCGGCCGGCGTCACCCGCCACACGGGCGACGCCGGACTCTGCGGGCACCGCGGGTGGCTCAACCGGTCACTTACCGGCGGCCGCACCGTTCTTCAGGGCCGCCTGCCACTGCTCGTCGGCCGACTTGCCCTGCTCCACGGCGCGCAGCGTGTTCTCCACGGCGGTGCGGACCGCGTTGTTCTTCGGGCCGAGGTAGACCGGCTTCAGGTCGGTGGCGCCGGCGGCGAAGATCTTGCCGACCGGGGCCTTGCTGAAGTAGTCGTTGGTCGAGTCGGCCACGGCCGGGTCGGTGAGCGCCTGCGGGTTCGAGGGCAGGTTGCCGACCGCCTTGTACGCGCCGATCTGGCCCTTGGCGCTGGTCAGGAACTTGGCCAGCTCCGCGGCCTCCTTCTGGTGCTTGCTCGACTTCGGCACGCCGAGGAAGGAGCCGCCCCAGTTGCCACCGGCGCCCGGCGCCTTGGCGATGTCCCACTTGCCGGCCGCCGCGTCACCGGCCTGGCCCTTGATGACACCGGTCATCCAGGCGGGGCAGGCGATGGTGGCGAAGGTGCCGTTCTTGAAGCCGGCGTTCCACTCGTTGGAGAACGACTGGAGGTTGTTGGACAGCCCGGCGGCGATCATCTTGGTGGTGAGCTGGTACGCGGCCTGCACGTCCGGGTTCTGGTCGATGACCAGCTTGTTGCTCTTGTCGTAGTAGGTGTAGCCGGTGCCCTGGCCCGCGATCTGCATCAGCACCACGTTGTAGAAGTTGGTCGCCGAGTCGACGAACTTGTGCTTCTTGTCGGCGGCGGCGAACTTCTGGCCGGTGGCGATGAACTCGTCCCAGGTCGGCCAGAGCGCGCCGACCTGCTCGCGGTCGGTGGGCAGCCCGGCGGCCTTGAACAGGTCGCTGCGGTAGCACAGCGCCATCGAGCCGACGTCGGTGCCGAGGCCCAGCACCTTGCCGTCGGGGGTGGTGCCCTGCTCCCACTTCCACGGCAGGAAGTTGCCCTTGAGGTCGTTCGCGCCGTGGTCGGCCAGGTTCACGAACTTGTCGGCCTGGGCGTAGAACTGGACGATGGTGCCCTCTTCCAGGGCCACCACGTCGCCGGCACCCGAGCCCGCGGTGATCTGCTGGGTCAGACGGGTGTTGTAGTCACCGAGGCCGAGGCCCTTGCCCCGCTCCTGGATCTTGACGTTCGGGTGCTCCGCTTCGTACTGCTTGTACAGCTCTTCGTAGCCGAAGCCCTGGTCGCCGAAGACGTCGACGACCAGGGTGACCGGGCCGCCGCCGCTGCCGCTGTCGCCGCTGTCCGAGTCGTCGCCGCAGGCGGCGGTGGTGCCGAGCACGACGACGGACGCGAGCGCGATGGCCGCGAACCGCCGACGACGGATTGGGACGCTCATCCGAGACCCCTCTTTCGGTGGTGAGGCGATATCTGCTGTGTGGTGGGGGGTGCGTTTCGCGCGGGCCGGAGCGGGCAGGAGGGAGATCCGCACCACTCTCGGGAGCGCTCCCATGAGGTTGCCGGGAGGTGACAGGGGTGTCAATAGACCGTTGGGAGCGTTCCCATTTCGTTACCGCGTCGGCGTGCGGCGCCTGCGCGGGGACCGCGCGGTCAGCGGTGCGGCGGTGGTGCCGCGGGTGGCGCGGTCGGTGACGCGGCAGGTGCGCGCGGTCGGCGGCCCGGCAGGTGCGCGGTCGGCGGCCCGGCAGGTGCGCGCGGTCGGTGACGCGGCGGGTGCGCGCGGTCGGTGGCCCGGCTGGTCGTGCGGTCGGCGGTGCAGTGGTCGCGCGGTTCGGCGGTGCAGTCGGCCGCGCGGTCGGCGGCGCGAGGGATCGGGTCAGCAGCAGCGGCGCAGCAGGACGGTGGCGCGGTCCGGGTCGAACACGCCCGGATCGAACGCCGGGCCGGCCCACTCCCGCATGGTCGGATGCTCCGGATGCGCGGGATCGGCGAGCGCGGCCAGCAGGACCGCGTACCCGCCCGGACCGCCCACGTCCTCCGGCGGGCAGGCCCGCTCCCCGTCCAGGCACAGCGGGTAGCGCTCGTCCGGGTCGGCGGCGCAGCAGTCCTCCACCACCAGGTCGTGCTCCCACCAGTCACCGAAGTCGTAGGTGTAGCGGAACCGGTCGCCCTTGCCCACGAGCGCGTCCAGCCGGACGTCCAGCTCGTCGCGCAGCGCCAGCTCGCCGTCCGGGTCGGGCTCGCCGTACTGCCGGCCGTCCACGTCGAACGAGTGCAGGTGGCAGTCGCGCCAGCCCATCGCGTGCTGGATCACCCGGTGCAGCCGGTCCAGCGTGTAGCCGCCGGGCACCAGCACCCGCCGCCACACCGGCGGCCGGACGCCGGCCAGCGACACCATGAGCTGGAAGATCTGACGCGACACGACGTCCCATCCTTCCTGGGCATAGGCTGCCTGCATGATCTGCCGAGCCTGCCGGGAACGGCGGCACGACGACTGTCCTGGCCGGAAGTGGTGCGACTGCCAGCACCGTACCCCCGAACCCGCCCCTCCGGTCACCGGTCCGGCCGGCGAATGACCGTCGGAACCCCGATCGAACGGATCTGGCCCGCACCCGTCACCGGTGCGCTCACCGATCCGCAGCTCACCGCGCTCTACGGCCGGACGGCCGGCCCGCACCTGCGGGTCAACTTCGTCGCCAGCGCCGACGGCGCGGTCACTCTGGACGGATACTCGGCCGGGCTCTCCGGCGAGCCGGACAAGCGGGTCTTCGGCCTGCTGCGGATGCTCTGCGACGGTCTCGTGGTGGCTGCCGGCACACTGCGCCACGAGGGTTACCGGGCGGTCCGGCTGAGCCCGGAACGCCGGGCCTGGCGCCGCGAGCAGGGGCTGGCCGAGTACCCCACGCTGGTGGTCGTCTCCGGTTCGCTCGACCTCGACCCGGCGCAGGCCGCGTTCGCAGACGCCCCGGTCCGGCCGATCGTGCTCACCCACGCCGACGCCGTACCGCCGCCCGGGCTGGCCGACGTCGCCGACGTGATCCGCTGCGGCACCGACACGGCCGACGACGCTGGGCAGGCCGACGGCACCGGGCAGCCTGGTGGCGCCGGCCAGCCCGACGACGGTGCCGGACGGGTCGACGGCAGCGGCCCGACCGACGGGACCGGGCGGATCGGCGGCGCCGGTCAGTCCGACGGCAGCGGCCCGACCGACGGCTCCGGGCGGACCGGTGGCACCGGTCAGTCCGACGGCAGCGGCCCGACCGACGGCTCCGGGCGGACCGGTGGTGCCGGGCGGATTCGCGGCGCCGGGCGGGTCGATCTCGTCGCCGGCCTGGCCGAGTTGCGTCGGCGCGGGCTCGGCCAACTGCTCTGCGAGGGCGGCCCGCACCTGTTCGGCGCGCTCACCGCCGCCGACCTGGTCGACGAACTGTGCCTGACCGTGGCGCCGCTGCTCGCCGGCGCCGGGCCGGGCCGGATCACCGCCGGAGACGCCAGCGTCCCGCGTCACCTGCCGCTGCGGCACGTGCTGGCCGCCGGCGACGGCGTGCTGA